>JAUWLH010000157.1 GCA_030613835.1 Candidatus Bathyarchaeota archaeon
CTGGCCGTTGTGATAAACGTGTGCACGATCTCCTCGGCCGTAACCATACCCGCAAGCTTTCCACCCTTGGTCACCGGGATGAAGCTGTAGTTCTTGTCCATCATGGTGCGCCTGATCTGGGAGATTGGAGATTCCACATCCATGGTGAGAACCGGTGTCGTCATTATGGACTTAGCGGACGTGTTCTTGAGCTCCTCGACGTCTTTGAGGGAGTCCAGTATGTCCTGCTGGCTAATCAAGCGCACATCCTTGCCCTCCACAAGCGGGACAGCCGACACCCCATTCCCGAGGATCAAGTCAGTGGCCTCAAGCACCGATGTTGACGGTATGACGTACCCGACCTGGTTCCAGATACTCTCAATCTTGGTTCTCTCAGGCTGATCGACCCCCAGCAGGTCCCGTACAGCCACGATCCCGTACCTATCACCCTCCGCCGCCACGGCCTCGGTGCGTCCCGTGTCCTTGAGGACCCCCAGCACCTTGCTTACCATGTCCCCAGGGGCGAAGACGCTCGCAGAGCCCGCTGGCAGTGAGGAAATTTCAGTTAGAGCTAGTTCTTCCAGTGTTTTGGTCAAACTTAGAAACCCATTCTATCGTATGATATAGCCTGATATATAGATTGCATATCACTGGCCCTCCTGAAATCTAGCTGATGTTTGCACGTCGAGAAAACTGTATCATAATGCCTCTCTTCACCGAACCGTTTTCCTCAGTTTGGGTATCCCCTGTCTCAGCCATTTGAGATCAACCTCGGTCCCGTTGAGCACGCCGTTGGGGAAGAGGAACAGGGTGATGACAAGGAACACGATGGGGTAGATCCCTGCCCACCTTAGGACGTCCAGCCCGAATATCCAGAAAAGGACGGTGCTCAGGACCTTCTGGGAGATGGCGACGAACACGCCCCCCACTATCACTCCATTAATGCTGTTCAGACCCCCTAGGATTGATCCGGTCATGACGCTCACCAGCAGGGCATCAGCACCGGTCGGGGTCATGCCCTGATTGATCACGAAGATTGAGCCCGCGAGGGAGGCCAAGCCACCGGATATGAACCACGAGATGCAGTGGACCCTGAACGAGTTGATGCCCATGACCTCCGCTAGACCCTCGTTCTCGGCCGTCGCCCTCAGGGAGATCCCTGTCCTGGTTCTCGTCAGGAAGACATACATGGAGACGGCGACCATGATGCTGGTTCCTAGCCCCACGTACACTATTCCGGGTCTGCCGTTCAGGTAAAAGTCCAGACCGCTCAGATTGTAGGATTGTGTCGGAGCCCTGCCCCTAGCTGACCAGTAGCTGAAGACCCAGCTGAGGCCACCCATCACCGTGGCTATAGCCAGGCTGCTGAATGTGAGGACCACCTCTTGGTAACCCCCATGCCTCTTGATGGACCTGACGATGCCCACGTAGATGAAGACCCCGACGAGACCACCTATCAACAAGGAGAACGGCCAAGTATCGTACGGGTTGAACCTGTGGAACCTTGTGAGGTAGAACGAGACCACAGCGCCGATGATTGCGTAGCTGGTGTGGGCCAGGTTGGGGACACCCTCCCGCATGTACGTGAAGGTGAAACCGATGCACAGCATGGCCATGAGGCTGGCGGTGATGATATCATCCATGCCAAGGTTGAAGGCTATCCCCGCGAGGTAAAGGACGACAATCCCCGCGAACCAGACGAGTCCCCTCTCTATCCTTTCGTACTTCATCATCTCACCTCATATGTATTGCAACAGCGATTTTGGCCTCGACCTCTTGATCCTCTCGTATCTGTCACACAGCCACCAGAGCACCGCCAACCCGGCGACCCACAGGATTAGCGTCGGGAACATGGGCAACACGGGGGTCCTACCTATCCCAGGCAGTTTCAGCTTGTAGAGCCACAGGTGGGTCAGGTAGAAGAACAGAGGGCTCCTGCCGTAGGTCAGCAGCACACCCGTCAAGCCCTCGTTGAAGCCCGGCCTCTCCTGCAGCCTCATCCCGATATACATCATGATGCACATCCCCCCAGGGTCCAGAGCAGAAACGCTGTGCTGGGCGGGTACTTGCTCACATACATCCAGTCGATGATGCTCTCAGACATAGTTTGGGGGAACTCCCAAACCCGCCCCGTCAAGTCAATGAACTGGGTCCCCTCCCTGAACAACAGGTTCCCGTACCCGTTGTTCCAGCGTACCATGAAAAAGGCCACGATTGATCCCAACCCGGTATATAGCAGCGGCTTTTTCAGCCCCTTTACCTCCTCCTGGCTCAATCCATTCAGGAACGTGCCGAAGACCCAGCCCAGCCCCATGACGCCGATCCACGGTATAATCGGGTAGAGGCCCGTGTACGGCGGCCTCAGACTGTTGGGTGTATTGATTATGACCCTGAGGTACCAGCCCCAGTCAGGGCCCCTTGGGATGAAGCTCAGGTCCAGGAACTCCTGGAATAGTACAGTGAAAAGGCTGAGGGCGAGTATCACCCTTGTGGGCAGGATTCTGGCGATGCTGAATATGATGAGGAGACCCCCGATGCAGGCGATAACCCCGAAATAGAACTGGGACGCGCCGAAGGCCGGGATGACGCTGAAGTACATCAAAAATAACAGTATCAGTCCTCTTGTCGCCAGCCTCTTGCTGATGCTGAGCTGTGACTCGCCCCTTCCGGCTCTCTTCGCCATCGATATGGCCAGGACAGTGCCGGCGAGGAAGATGAATGTGGGGGCGCAGAAATGGCTCACGTACCGGGCCAGCCACCATTTCAGGTTAAAGAAGGCCGGCTTGTTCCCGAGCACGCCCTCGCCCCCCCGGTGGAACCTGTTCCAAAACCCCGAGACGTGATCCCAGGCCATGATGACCATGACCACCCCCCTCGCGAAGTCTATGAACTGGAGCCTACCCGATGATCTTGATGCCATGCGTCATCCCCGGTGTTCTATCAAACTTGTAGGATGAGTTGTTAATACCTTCGACCGATGGATACTACCTAGAACACGTGATTTAGTGTCTTTCGCACATGTTCATGTTTCAGGAGAAAGAATATTAGCTTATTACAAGAAAAAGTATTAGAATATCATAACTATTAAATAAATTTTAATAGTTTGACTATTCATTTAATGTTTAGTAAGGTGGGAGTGCACACTTGCTAAACGTATTAGTGGTAGATAGAGAGGTTGATATCCATTGATTTTTTGAGACGATACTTATAAGAATGAGGCACAGTGTGAAGGCCCAAGAATTCCTTTACAACAATGAAGTTGACAACAAAGAATATGAGCTGATTATCTTGGACCTGGGGTCTTTTGAACAGAAACACAATCCATTACTCGATGCTTACACATGCAGAAAGCTGTGTCTCTCGTCGGTATGGAATGAATCAAGTCTCCCCTCGTACATCGGTGTCGAGTACGATTATTTTCTCCAGAAGCCCTTCGGACTTGATTCCCTGAGAAAAATCATAGAATCGGTACAGTAACTCAGTCCCTGACCAGGTTCCCGAGCCCGATCTCCTCAGCCATCCTCCTTGCATCGCTTACCTCTTCAAAGCTCAGCCTCTTGGCCAGCTCGGGGCGCTCCATCGCCCGCCACTCTGGCCTGTACTGGAACATGAGGTTCACCCTGGTCATCGGGCCCAGCTCGTCGTGAATCCACTGGAGGATGGGCCGAGTGCAGCACTCGTTATGACCCGGGAGGACCAGCATCCTAATGATGAGTTCCCCATGCTCTTTCGCCCAGAGATGGTTACGGGTCGCGGCCTCCCAGTAACCCGGCGCGTCGCTGATCTCGGTGGCGCACCTGTTGTTCCCGTACTTAAAGTCCAACAGGTAAAGGTCGATGAATCCGGCCAGGAGCTTGGCTGACTCCAAGCTGTGGTAGCTGTTGCTGTTCCAGACCGTTGCGATGCGCTCCTTGACGTTCCTAAACGTCTCAAGCCAGTGCCAAAGATACGGCGTGGGATCCCCGCCTACCATGTTCAGGTTCCTGCAGCCAGCCTTCGCCAGCTCCATAACCTGCATGGACATCATCTCTGGCGTGAGGGACGTCCCGCCACTACCCCACTGGCTGATATCAAAGTTCTGGCAGTGTATACACCTGATGCTGCAGCCACCCGTGAACACGGTTCCCGATGGCACCAGTTCGGGCTCCTCGCCCATGTGGGGGAACGCTGAGAACAGAGAGAAGTTTCTCCCGACCCCGCAGTAGCCCCTCTCCCCGTGTATCCTGTCAACACCGCAAATCCTCTCGCAGAAACTGCAGCCCCGCATGATCCGGTGAGCGATGAGGGTCTTGAGGGCGAGGAACGAACGGACCGCCACATTGGGCTTCCTCTTTGTTCCCTCCTGGGCCTCCAAGAAACCCTCCAGCATTGCGTCGTGGATCTCCCACAGTCTCTCCGTTGAGTCCCCCCTACCATACCTGCACTCGTACGAGTCG
>JAUWLH010000139.1 GCA_030613835.1 Candidatus Bathyarchaeota archaeon
TCGTTCTGGATTATTAGAACGCGCTTCATGGGTATTGGTGGGTCTTTTCCCATGATAAGCTTTCCAAGACATTGGGATAGGTTGGACCCTGAATACTGCAAATTTTATACGAGTTATTAGATGGGGAAAGTCACAAAAAAAAGGCGTGTAGCCGTTAAACGGCTTTGAGACAGGATAGATCTTACTTTCTTTTGAAGATCTTTCCGATATCACCGAACGTGAACCTAGCCGTGATTATCCGCTCCGTGCTGAATATCTTGGCTGCTATGTAGAGCAATGCCACGGTCCAGATGCTGATGAAGAAGATGCTTCTCATCACAATAAAGTAATCGCCCAAGAAGGCTGCCTTTGTGGCGATCATTGTGTGGGTGTACGGAATCGCAAGCATCAAGTACTGGAATGATGTGGGTAGCATCTCGATGTCGCTGAACATGAGCACCAGCGCTGGGATCATGATGGGCGTAATGAGGGCGCTAGTAAAGCTCTGGGCGCTCCTCACGCTGTCGGCAAAGACCGCCACGCTTAACGCCATAGCAAGCGCTGAGACCAGTGTTACGAAGATTACGATCCCGACCAGCAGGAACCCGAGGGGGGTCATCCCCATGTTCACATCCGAAAGGCTCATGCTCTGGGCCTCTGGCACGAAGCTGAACGCGGAGTTCATGTACGAGTCGAAGCCAATCAGATAGCTGACCGCTCCCGCGAGCGCGATGACGATGCTTCCGCTTAGTTTTCCTCCGAGTATCGTCATCCTGCTCACTGGCAGGGTCATGAGGATCTCCAGGGTCTTCTGCTCCTTCTCAAGGGCTATGCTGGTGGCGGCCATCTGGATAGCAAACATGACCATCATCATAACCATGATAGGTAGCATGATGCTCTGACTCATCACCAGGCTGAAAATGGCCATTGGCGGGATCTCCAGGACGTTTCCCTTGAGTATACTGGCGTAGTCAATTGCTATCGGGGTCCTGTAACCAAGGGGGGTCCCGACCGCATCAGCGCTCTCGATGAGGTTTTCGATCTTGTTGATGCTGAAGT
Organism: Candidatus Bathyarchaeota archaeon; assembly: GCA_030613835.1. Taxonomy (GTDB): domain Archaea; phylum Thermoproteota; class Bathyarchaeia; order TCS64; family TCS64; genus RBG-16-57-9. The sequence continues at coordinate 1,039 of JAUWLH010000139.1, forward strand.
AGTAGTTGTAAACGTTGATGAGGGACGTGACCACGTCTGTGCTCTGGGTCTCGGCCATGTTGAGCTTTCTCAGGTTAGCGTAGACCTTTAACCGCCCCTGTTGCCCTAAAGTGATGTTGTCGTTATACCCGTTGGGGATATAGATTAGAGACGAGCTGTCAGTCTCGGTGAACTGCGATAACGCATCCTCAAGAGTGACAGCCTCAATGGGCACAATCAAGTTGTCAGTGTAAAGATAAGTCATGAGCGCATCGGTAACGAACCCATCGTCATCGGTCCACACCGCGAAGCTCGCGCCCCTTACAGCTCTGATTACCGATTCCTGGCTGATCTGGATGGCGCTTCCCATGATGGGGAATATGATGATGGGCATCAGGACGACTCCGATGAGTATCTTGGGGTCACGGATTAGCTCTTTTACCTCCTTGACCACTAGGGACCAAAGTTTATTCAACATTGGTCACCTCCATGAAGACCTCCTCCAGGTTTTGTTTCCCGTACTCCTCAATCAGACCTCTTGGTGTTCCCTCGGCCACGACGAAGCCCTGGTTGATTAAGGCCACCTTGTGGCACATGTACTCCACCTCAAGCATGTTGTGGCTGCTGAGGAGGATGGATACGCCTTCATTATCAGCGTAGTCCTTGATCACGTTCCTGACGTTGACGCTCTGAATGACATCCAAGCCACTCGTGGGCTCGTCAAGGATAGCCAGCTTTGGCTTCATCATCAGTGTACGGGCGATGAGGAGCCTTCTCTTCATACCCTTGCTGTAACCCTTGACCCGTTCATTGAGCCTGTCACCTAGGTCGCTGATGATCCTGCCCTGCTCAACGATCTCCTTCATCTCAGGTTTGGATTTGGCGTAGAATCCCGCCATGAACTCAAGAAACTCGATTCCACTGAGTTGCTGGTAGGCCCCCGCCTCCTCAGGCAGGTAGCTGAGTATCTCGCGGACCTTGTGCGGCTGCTTGTCGACATCAAAACCAAAGACCTTGGCTGACCCTGATGTTGCGCTGATGAGTGTGCTCAGTATCCTCAATGCGGTAGTCTTGCCAGCCCCGTTGTGTCCTATCAAACCATATATCTCGTTCTCCTTGACACTGAAACTGACGCCCCCAAGCGCCTGAATGTTCCCAAAATCTTTTGTGAGACCCTCTGCCTCTATCGCGTACCCGCCCGCCATGGTGTTCGGAAGCAAAAACGGTAGCAGGCTAATAAATTGATCAATCTTCTGCTAAAGTTCCTTGATTAACAAACTGTGACCATCATATGTGAGTCCGTTTTATATGCAGAACAGTTTCAGTTACATTATGAAGATACTTGCATTAAATGGAAGTCCCAGAAAACAGAACGGGATGACTGATTCCCTCCTCGACCTGTTCCTCGATTCAGCCGAGGCGGCCGGAGCCGAGGTGACCAAGCATTACATTATAGACCTAGACATCAACGGCTGCACAGGGTGCTTCAGCTGCTGGTGGAAGACACCGGGTAAGTGTATCTACAGAGATGACATGGACTGGTTGATACCCGCGATACTGGAGTCGGATATGACAGTCTTTGCCACACCGGTCTACCATGACAACATCATTCACTATCTCCAGAGGCTGAGGGAGAGGACGTTACCCCTTGCCCTACCAGAGTTCATCATCAGCAACGGCGAGACGACACACCCAGGCAGATATCATAAGACGAGGAAGACAGTGATAATCGCCACAGCCGGGTTCCCCGAGTCAAGCGCCTTCGAGGTCACCGAGCGGCTCTTCGGAGACGCCACCCACATTCACCTCCCAAGCAGCGTCATGATAGTGCATGGAAAGGATCTGCCGATCATCCAGGACTTTATGGACGCGGTGAAGACGGCTGCGGAGAGGCTTGTAAAAGGCGAAGGCTTGGATGATGAGTTGAAAAAACGGCTAAAGCTTGTCTATCCTCCCGAGATAAAAGAGATGATAATCAATCAGCACAACGAGATGAGCGATAAAATGAATCCCTGAGTTTTAATATCATAATCAAGCCACTATCGTTGATAATAATGAGCGTGGACTTGGTCGTAATGAACGCTAAACTCGTCTCACCTCGAGGTATAATCGAGGCGGGGGTAGCTGTGAAGGACGGGAAGATTACGGCAATCGCCCGGGATATACACCTTCCAGACGGTGACAGGAAAATAGATGCACGGGGACAGTATGTCCTCCCTGGGCTCCTGGACGGCCATGTACATACGTTTCTCCCACCAGAGTCACCATCAACGGGTACAAGGGCGGCCGCCAAGGGTGGGCTCACCACAATGTTTGAGATGCCTGGCACACAGTTTGGGTGCTTCAACATCGGTGATTTCAAGTTAAAGAAGGAGACCATGGAGAGGAGCGCGTATGTTGATTTCTGTATCCACGCCGGATGCGCAAGTGGGTATCCAGGGGAGCTTACTAACATGTGGAATGCTGGGGCTACTGGCGCCAAGTTCTTCGTCAGTAGCGCCGGTTCCAAGTGGCCACAGACCTTTGACGGCGAGATCATAGAGAGGTTCAAGGAGATATCATCGTTTGGCGGTATCGCCCTCATCCACGCCGAGAATGACAGCATCCTCAGGGACAACTTGAAGAGGCTCAGATTAGAGGGAAGGAAGGACTACGCCGCACATATCGAGTGGAGACCAAAGATCAGTGAGGTCGAGGCGGGTAAACGTATGATTGATTACCTTGAGGCCACCAGCTGCAGGGGAATGATAGTCCACACAGGGGCACCCGAGACGGCCTGGTATGCGGCGGAGGCAAGGATGAAGGGAGTTAAGGCATACATCGAGACATGCCCTCAGTACCTGTACTTGACAGAGGACGATGTGAAGAGGAACGGCCCTTGGAACAAGTTCGCGCCCCCACCTCGGAGTAAGTCAGATTTGGTTGAGATCAGGCAGATGCTTCAAGACGGCTGGATCCAGACCATAGCCACAGACCATGCGCCATACGGCATCGAGCGCAAGGAGGCTGGGTTGGAGGACATCTTTGAGGCCCCCAACGGTATGCCAGGGCTGGAGACATTCCTGCCACTGCTGCTCAACGGGGTAAATGAGGGATGGCTCACGCTGCCGAGGCTGGCGGCTATCTCAGCCGAGAACCCCGCAAAGCTTTACGGCATCCTACCAAAGAAGGGGATACTGCAACCCGGTGCTGACGCGGACATGGTCTTTGTTGATATCAACAAGGAGGTCACTTTAACCAACGATGACCAGATCACTGCCTGCAGCTGGACTCCCTACGATGGCATGAAGGTCAAGGGATGGATGACACTTAGCATCATCAGGGGGGAGGTCGTCATGGAGGATGACCAAGTTCTGTCTAGGGAAGGATCGGGCAAGTTCGTCCCTAGGCTCTACGCTTAAATCGTTTTCCTGGCTTTCTTTTCAACTCGGTTCCACAAATGGGACAACCCGGGTCTTCCTGGGGACCATCAAAATATTTGTAGCATCCTGGGCAGTAGTGGATCCACTGGAAACGCTTCTTGATGCCCCTCGTGATTAGGCCCTGATGTTTGATATACAGCTCGTCGCTGAGGTTCTGAACAGAATAGTCGTCGGATACTATGGTGATATCGTACTGGGTACTCAGCTGGAGGGC
>JAUWLH010000029.1 GCA_030613835.1 Candidatus Bathyarchaeota archaeon
ATCAAGGAGGGCAAGATAGCGGACATTATCGACGGAGCCGCCTTGATGGGGTTCTTTAGACAGGTCGGGTTGCCTGTACGTCTGAACACTAAGATCAGGATCAGTGAACATGGCGAGCTGAAGACCCTGGAACAGAAGATGAAGGAAGACCAGTCCTAGCAGTAACTCTCGAAAGCCCTGCTGAGCTCATCCTTGGTCGGGATGCGCTTCTCCGAGATAATTTTGCTGTTGAGGGCGATTATGGGGGCGTTCTTGGTCATGTACTCCCCGTAGGTGTAATGCGTCACAGTGGACTTTCCGCTGGTAACCAGTACCGTGTTAAGTCTCTCTATGGAGTAATCGATATCGGAGGTGTCAACGTACTCCACCCTGCAGTCTGGGCAGGTCTTGAAACCGATCTCCTCCAAGCTGAAGTACAGGTTGTCCATCTGCTCCTCCTCTACCTGTGTGAAACCGCAGTTGGTATCACAACTCGTGCACGAGCTACATGATACACCGCACGCTGTGCCGCAGCTATCCATGTTGAGTCTCGGGAAAACGGTGACCGTAACACGTTTGTCCATTTGATGTCACACACTGACCGTCGCTATTATACCTTGACAGATCAGAGGGACAAAACCGAGGAAGCCTTAAAAGAGATGTTTACGGGCTCGCCGAGCTTCAGGCCCATCTCGTTGAAGCTCCTGCGGGTGATCTGGACCTTGAAGACCTCACCAACATCGACATCAATCATCACGATACCGTTCCGCTCAGTTACACCGGTTATTGGCCCCCGGAACTGGTTCCTGGCGCTGGTCTCGATCCAGCCCTTGCTGATAATGATGTCCTGCGGACGCACGTGAAGAGAGACCCTGCCAGTATGTGGACTGACAGACCGGATGATAACATCCCCCACAGATACCTGAGAGACGCCCTGCTCTATTCTCGATATTCCAGTGAAGACATTCTCGGTAAACCTCTGGACAGAGTCAAGCTCGTACGGGTCTCCTTCCTCGGTGACGACGCCTTCCTCAAGGAAAATTACATATTTAGCTATCCTCTTGACCTGGTCAATGTCATGGGTAGCGATGATTACAGCCCGTTTCTCGGCCTCATTCACAAGAATATCAGTGATTAAGCCGACGTTTACTGGATCGAGATTACTTGTGGGCTCGTCAAGAAGCAGAACTTCTGGGTCAAGAATGAGGGCCCTAGCAAGCGCGACCCTCTGCTGCTCCCCCCCAGATAGACTCCTGGCGTCTCTCTCCCCGAAGCCTCGGAGAGATACCAGTTCTAGCACATCGGAGACTCTTTTATCGATCTCGTCGATTGGAACTCCTCTGATCCTCAACCCGTAGGAGAGGTTCGTGTTCACGGTGCCCTTGAGGAACACGGGGGATTGGAATATCATCGTGACCCGCCGCCTGAGAGCAAGGAGAGTTTCAGTATTCACATCCGTGCCCTTGAAGCTTAACTTCCCATGGGACGGCTCCAAAAGCCCGGCTAATATCTTCAGTAGAGTCGTTTTACCTGAACCGCTTTTACCGATTACGCCGAAGGATTGCTCTCCGAGAGAGAGATTTATGTTCTTCAGGGCTGGTTCCCCATCGTATTCCCTGCCAAGATACTCAATAACGAAAACGCTCATCGGATGGCGCCTCCCTGTAGCACCCTGATCAGGTAGTTCATCAGAAGTACAACTGAGATGAGGATTAAGCTCAACGCAAAACTCATGCCGAATTGCCCCTTGTTAGTTTCAAGGGCTATCGCCGTCGTCAGCACCCTCGTCAGGCCAGTTATGTTGGCTCCCAGCATCGTGGCTATCCCCAGCTCGGCGAACGCCCTGTTGAAGCTTGAGAGGATGGCAAGACTCACTCCGTTGAATGACTCGCGTAGGACGGCGAGCGCCACCTGATACTCGGACGCCCCCAGGGTCCTGACCAGGTCCCTGATTTCTCCCTCCTTGCTCTCGATGGCACTAACGATGAAAGTGACGCTTATGGGCAGGATCAGAAGGGCTTGCCCGATGGCCATCCCTTGAACCGAGTAGAGCAGTTTGAAGCTACCCAGGGGTCCGGTTCTGGACAGAAGCATATACAGGACGAGCCCGAGGGTTACAGTGGGGATACCCACTAGGGAGTTAAACAGGAATTTTATGGCATTCCTGCCTGGGATCTGTTTCATGGTCAACAGGAGGCTCAGGGGAATGGCTATGATTGAGGCCAGAAAGGTGGCAAAACCCGCGGTCTCAATGGACCTGAGAGTTATGGAGATGACGGTGGGGTCCAAGGATAGGATGAGCCTGGTGGCCTCGGCCAGACCCTCGGTTATTGTTCCCCAGCTCATGTTATCATTAGACCCTTTTTACCCGTATAAATCTCCGCTTCCGTACCTGTACTCTGGTGGGCACTCTGTTCCATCGAAATAAGCGTACTCTTCGACCCACTGTACGATCTCAGAGTCAGGGGTTTTCAGTTCAGGTATCCATGGCTTGAAGAGGGTTGAACCGAACTCCTCAAGACCGTACCCGGCTATAATCGTCTGAACATCTTCAGTCAGAAGGAAGCGCAAAAAGTCCTCGGCATTCTCGTAGTTTGTTTCATGGTTTACCTCGGGGTTACAGATTATCACGCTGTAGACGTTCAGTGTTTCCTCGCCGGAATCCACTATCTTCACCAGCTCGATGTTGCCGTTCCTGAAGTTCTTTAGATATGTAGCCACATCGGTCAGAGTGTAAGCGCCCTTTTCGTTGGCCAACTGGAGGGTGGCGGTCATCCCGGCCCCGGCTTCTATGTACCAGCGTCCACTTGGATCGGACCCTGGCTGCTCCTTCAACTTATCCAGTTCGAGGCCGGTTTTTGTCCACAGTCCTTTCTCCTTGGAGTGTGTGCCCGAGTTATCCCCGCGGCTTATCCACAGGACGTTTCCGTCGTTACCCTCTTCCTGTACCTTGATGAGGGCGTCAATTGGGTTCAATCCGAGGATTCCAGCCGGGTCAGATTCCGGCCCGACGATAATGAAGTAGTTATACGCGATTATCTTCCTGTTCACCCCGTGGCCGCTTTCCATGAAGCCCAACTCCTGGCCGGGGCTGTGAACCATGATCATGTCCGCGTCCCCCCGTTTCGCGGTCTCTATGGCGAGTCCCGTGCCCTGCGAGATAAACAGCACGATGGTCTCGGGGTTATCTACCTCGAACCTTTCTTTCAGTATATCCAAAAGACCTGTTTCGTACAGGCTTGTCGTCGTTGATATGATCAAGGGGGGATGAAGTATTGGCTTGTTCGCCACATGGTATGCCGCCCCGATGATTGCCAATGCGAGAACTATCGCGATAAGATACGTTGATTGTTTGATCTTGAATCCTGACATGGTTGTACCGCCATCAAAGAAGTGATGTGTTTATTTATGCATATCGTGGGGGTCGATATGTGTGGCCATGCATAACAATATAAAACCCAGAGCACATCAAAAGAGAGGCGACCACACAAGTGACTACTCTAGTTGACCCACACGGAAGGTCCATCAACAGCCTCAGGATCAGCCTGACACAGCGATGCAACTTTAACTGCTTCTTCTGCCACCATGAAGGTGAGCATGACTCAGGCGACGAACTGACCGCTGAGGAGGTTGAGCGGATCGTTAAGTTGGCCGCGGAACAGGGCATAACCAAGGTCAAGTTAACTGGCGGAGAGCCACTGGTACGCAAAGATATCGTTGAGATCGTTAAGCGTATCAGCCCACTCGTTGAAGAAGTCTCCATGACCACCAACGCAAGCAGGCTCAAGGAGGTGGCCTGTGCCCTCAAGGAGGCGGGTCTGGCCCGTGTGAATATCAGTCTCCACACCCTTTGCCCGGAGTCCTTTGAGGAAATCACCGGGAATGACACGGCTTCAGTGAAGAAAGGGATAGAGGAGGCAGTCAAGTGCGGATTGAACCCCGTCAAGTTGAACATGGTAGTCATGAAGGGCGTCAACAACGAGGAAATTGACAGTCTCATTGATTACAGTAGAGAGGTCGGGGGCATACTACAGCTAATCGAGTTTCAGGAACTTGAGGATGGAGTGGAGCACTATGACTCGTACCATTATGATCTGGTCCCAGTGGAGGAGGAGCTGGAGAGGCGCTCAGTTAAGGTGGTGGAGCGGAAGATACACCTAAGGAAGATATACTACCTGAGAGGTGGGGCACGGGTAGAGGTGGTGAGGCCCATGCATAACAGTAAGTTCTGCGCATACTGCACCAGGATCAGGGTAACCAGCGACGGCAAGCTAAAGTCATGTTTAATGAGGGACGACAACCATGTCCCATTCGTGTCGCTGATGAGGAACGGGGCATCCGAGGAGGAGATCCTTGGAGCGTTCAAGGAGGCCGTTGCGAGACGGGTCCCCTTCTGGAGGGACGAGAGATGAAAATCAAAGTTACATATCACGGGCAGTTCAGGGATATCACGGGCCTGGACGAAGAGGAGATAGAGGCCAAGGACGGGGTAACAGTCGTTGAGCTCAGGGACCTGGTAAGGGAGAAATACCCTAGGATAGCGGCCAAGAGGGAGATCCTTGTAGCAATCAACAACTCGTTTGCCCCCCTTGAGACTGTGATCAAGCAGAATGACCAAGTGGCGTTCTTCCCGCCGGTGAGCGGTGGTTAAGATGATCTGGATACAGAGAGAGGAAGCGGACAAGGAGGCCATCCTTGAGATGGTCAAGACGCCGACCAGCGGCTGCGTCGTGGAGTTTCTTGGAACCGTCCGGGACAACAGCGAGGGAAAGCAGGTAACCATGATGAGCGTCCAGGTCTTTGAGGAGATGGCCAGAAAGCAACTGGAGGACATCAGGCAGGAATGCATCGACAAGTTCGGCGTCCACAAGGTTGCCATAGTGCATAGGTACGGGGATCTAGTCGTTGGCGACGAGATAGTTTACATCGCTATATCAGCGGGGCACAGGAAGGAAGCCTTCGAGGCGTGCCAGTACTTCATAGACGAGCTCAAGCAGCGCGTGCCCATCTGGAAGAAGGAGGTAACACCCGACGGCGAGTTCTGGGTGGAGGGAGAAAAACGTGAGTGAGGACCCGATAAAGATGATAGATGTCTCCGGGAAGGAGACAGTTGCCCGTAAGGCGGTAGCCACGGGCGTAATCAGGCTCAAAGCATCCACAGTTGATGCCATTAGGAAAGGGGAGATCAAGAAGGGAGACCCGTTGACGGTGGGGGAGATAGCCGCGATTCTTGCTGTAAAGAATACACCGGAATTGATCCCGCTATGCCACAACATCCCGATAGGGAAGGCCCATGTCGAGTACACGTTGGGCGAGACATCAATAGAGGCAAGGTGCACCGTAACCACGAACGCTAGAACGGGCGTCGAGATGGAGGCCCTTACTGGGGTAACCATGGCACTCCTCAACATCTGGGACATGACTAAGTACCTTGAGAAGGACGAGGAAGGTCAGTACCCGGACACGGCCATAGCGGACATCAGAGTCATTGAGAAGGTGAAGGGAAAGTGAGCCACGACTACCACCCACGGGACCAGAATGTGAGTGCGACCTTTGCGCTGCTGGTGACAAGCGACTCAAGGACACCCGAGACGGATGAGACGGGGAAACTGGCAAAGAGTATCCTGGCGGAGGCGGGCCACGAGGTGGTCGAGTATGGGATCGAGCCAAACGATGAAGGTAAGATCAGGGATTGGCTCATGAACGTAATCGAGAACAGCGAGACCCAGATCATAATAACCAGCGGAGGCACGGGAATTGGCTCCGTTGACAAAACCGTTGACACCGCAAGGGGCCTTTTCGAGAAGGAACTACCCGGCTTCGGGGAGCATTTCAGGAAGCTCAGCTATGAGGAGGTGGGCACGCCTGGATTGATGAGCCGTTCCACTGCAGGGATAGTCAACAAGAAGATCATATTTTGCCTCCCCGGTAGCCGGGGGGCCATGAGGACCGCTTTAAACAAGATAATACTGCCCGGGATCGGGCATATGATTTGGGAGCTGAATAGAAGATGACGATGAAGCCATTTGGGGAGCTAACTCCCAGGGTCGAGGCACTGGAGATCATAGACACCCACATCAAGCCAATAGAGGGAACCGAGATGATCCCTATAGGGGAATCAAATGGACGGGTACTGGCCGAGGAAGTGGTGGCTGGTTTCGATGTACCGCCTTTCCCAAGGGCTAGCATGGACGGCTATGCAGTGAAGGCAAAGGATACCGAGGGCTCAACCGAGGAAAAGCCCATATTTCTGAAGTTAATCGGCATCCAGCACACGGGCGGAGTCTTCCAGAGCACCGTCAACGACGGGGAGTGCCTTGAGATAGCCACCGGCGCACCCATGCCGGACGGCGCGGATGCCGTCGTAATGGTGGAGAACACCAAGAAGGACGGCGAGAAGGTGTCAATTGAGGGTCCTGTCAAAGCCCAGAGGAACATGGCTGAAGCTGGAGCTGATATGAAGAGGGGAACACACGTACTCTCCCCTGGGAAGACCATAACACCGGGGGTAATCGGAGCCCTCGCAGCCCTCGGATACATCGAGGTGGAGGTCTACAGGAAACCAAGTGTTGCCATTTACAGCAGCGGGCCAGAGATAGCGCCCCAGGGACAGGCTCTGAAGCCCGGGCAGATCTATGATATCAACAGCTACACTATGGCTACGGTCATCGAGGCCAACGGCGGCATCGCGGTCGTTAGCGGGATAATAGAAGACACCATTGAATCAATCGAGGAGTCACTCTTGAGTGCTTCGGAGCATGACCTCTGGGTCGTCAGCGGCGGCAGCAGCGTCGGCACCAAGGACCTGTTCAGCGAGGTCATGGAGGAGCTGGGGACGGTCTACTTCCACGGCGTCAAGACCAAGCCTGGGAAGCCAACGCTGTTCGGAGAGGTGGACGGCACACCCATGTTCGGGATGCCGGGTTATCCCACCAGCTGCCTCAACAACAGCTATATCTACCTGATACCGGCGTTGCGCAAGATAGCGAGGCTTGAGCCCAAGCACTGGGTCAAGGTCAAACTACTCATGGGTCATGACATGGTATCCAAGAGCGACAGGGAGCAGTTCATAACCGTCAGGATCGAGGATAGAAAGGCTTACCGGGTCTACAAGCAGAGCGGGGACATCACAAGCATGACCCACGCCGACGGCTTCATCATCCTGCCCATTGGGACCAACAAGGTTGATGAGGGAGAGGAAGTCGAGGTAACCCTCCTCCACGTCTAGGCACAGTTTAAAGCAGAGACGCCCTTCATTTCCCCGATAATCATGAAGTTCAGACTCGGCGAGGAGTTCGCCCTTAAGATGGACGCAAAGGACCCGCTAGTCGGGTTCAAGGAGCGTTTCTACCACCTTGAAGACTCGATTTACATGGACGGTAACAGCCTCGGGCTGATGAGTAAGGACGCAGAGAAGACCCTTCTCAGGCTCATCGAGGAGTGGAAGGTTCTTGGCATCAAGGGCTGGGGAGGAGGTAAGATCCCGTGGATCAACTACGCGGACGAGCTGGGTAACCTCCAAGCGTCATTGGTTGGCGCCGAGGAGAACGAGTGCGTCGTAACGGGCGGCACAACAGTCAACCTACACACGTTGGTATCCACATTCTACAAGCCCGAGGACAAGAAAAAGAAGATACTGGCGGATGAGTTGAACTTCCCAAGCGACCTGTATGCGCTTAGTGCACAGATCAGGCTCAAGGGCGGGGATCCAGACAAGGACCTAGTCCTGGTCAAGAGCAGGGACGGTATGACCATTGAGGAGGACGATATCATTGAGGCCATGACCGACGAGGTGCAGCTGGCGCTTCTGCCCAGCGTCTATTACAAGAGCGGCCAGCTCCTTGACATGGGGAGGCTCACAGAGGAGGCCCACAAGAGGGGCATCATCATCGGTTTCGACTGCAGCCACAGCACGGGCGTCGTCCCCCACCACTTCAGCGAGTGGGGTTCAGACTTTGCCTTCTGGTGCAACTACAAGTACATGAACGGAGGACCTGGTAGCACTGGCAGCATCTACGTGAACAAGAGGCACTGGGACGAGATGCCGGGAATGGCAGGGTGGTTCGGTAACAACCGTAGCACCATGTTCGAGATGAGGCAAAAGTTCGACTCTGCTGGGTCAGCTACTGCTTGGCAGATCGGGACAACCACCATGCTATCCACCGCCCCTATTGAGGGCAGCCTCAGGATGATGAGGGAGGCGGGCATCGAGAACATCAGGGTAAAGAGCCTCAAGATAACCGGGTACCTCATGTACCTCATCGACGAGACGCTCAGCGGCGAGCCCTACAACTACGGCATTGCCACACCCCGCGAGGACAAGAGGAGGGGCGGTCACGTCGGCGTCTTCCACGAAGACGCATGGAAGATCAACCAGGCACTGGTGGCAAAGGGCGTAATCCCGGACTTCCGCCCGCCCAACATCATCAGACTGGCTCCAATCCCGCTCTATGTCAGCTACCACGATGTATGGAAGGTGGCCCAAGCGCTGAAATCAGTCATTGACGAGGGGGACATTGAGAGATTCAGCGACGACAAGAGCACGGTGACCTAGCCTCAGTACCTTTTCCATCCGGTTCCTCTTTTTCTTAACGTTGAGGAACAACAAGTTACCTGTAATAAGGAAAAATGTTATTCAGGAAGCTCTTCTCAAGCCTCTGGACGAAAGCTTCGTACCTCTCGTTGACGTTGCCGAACTTGTCAGCGACCTCGTCGAAGGATGCCGCAAGCTCGGCTTCCTGCTCCGACGAGATGTTCCTGTCCATCCATGGGTATAGTATCTCGTCCTCCCGCTTGATGTGGCCCTGTAGTAGCTCTTTGTAGGCTCCCAGGTGCTTCGTGACCCTTGCCCCGTCCTGCTCAGATACACCCTCGACGATGTTCTTGACGTGGTCTCTAGCGTTTCTGTGGTCCTCGTGGAAGGCTGAGACGATCTCGGAGTCCTCGTCGAAGTACTTGAACAGCAGGTCCTCCTCCTTTGCGTGGTGGAAGCTGTCGGCGTAGGTCTTGATGAAATCGATGCCTTCTAGCACCAGCTGCCTTCCGTCCTCCGTGGTCAGGTCCATTGACTTGGTTATGCAGGGAATTAATGCGATGAGCCGCTTGATGAGCTTGTGCTCGTCCACCAGTACCTGGACAGGCGGCGAGTACACGAATATCCTCTCCGCCTGCGCCTTTCCATCGTCCTCGGGTATATCGATCTCAGTGTCAGGGTAGATCACCTTGGTGATCCTGCCCATCAGTGCCCGCTCGGTCTCAGGGGGAAGCCCGTGCACGTCCACTATGTCCTTGAGGAGGCACGTCCCCACCATGCATGCCCCGCATCCGATATCATAATCGTCCAGTATGGCCTCAAGCGTGGGGTGCTCAATGATTACGTCCTTGATGCCCCTGTTCAGGTACTCCTCCATGCCCTCCACGTGGGGGCTCGACTCATTTATCGCCATTTTTTATTTCTCCTTTATCACGTTGAGGTGACATGCCCTACCGTCTAGGCAGAATTTGTGGTGATGATTCTCGACTACCTTCATCAACGGATCCACGGTCTCGTGGTTGACCGAGTAGATCCTCTGCTTTCCCACCCTCCTCACATATACGAAGTGGCAGTTCACCAGGTGCTTGAGGTTGTGGGAGATCATGCTCTGCTCCTGCTCAAGCTCCGCAGCAATCTGGTTCACGTGCATGGGTTGTTCCACCAATGACTCGATGATCGCCAGCCTTGTGGGGTTTGAGAGGGTTGAGAAGAATCCATAACACATTGTCGAGAGGTCTTTTTTCAGTATCATTCACCTTATGATAGTTTCTACATATGTTGTGTATGTCATATGTGTATAAACCTTCCCTATTTTTCCCCGGTTCAAATAATTAATATCGCATGACATGGGATTTGATTCGAGGACAATGTCAAGGGTAGCGGTCGTTAAGGGCGAGAGAGGGCTGAAGCCAGTCTACAGGGCGATGGATTTGATCCCGTACAAGGAGGCGTTGGAGGCATGGGACACGGTGCTGGTCAAGCCGAACCTAATCACATCGCATACCTACGAGACGGGAATTACCACCGACCCCATGGTCATCGAGGCGGTAATCAACATGGTCCACGAGCTTGGAAAGAAGGCGATAGTGGTCGAGACAGATGGAGGAATCACATCGCCAGATGAGGCAATACACACAACGGGAATGATGGAGGTCATCGAACGCCTTGGGGCCGAGTATGTGAACATGAGGAAGCTCAAGGACAAGGTGGAACTTGTGGTCGATGAGCCCAGGAAGGTGAAAAAGTTCAAGGTTGCGAGGATGGCCACGGAGAACGCCATAATCACCGTGCCCACAATGAAGACGCTGCACCACACCAGCATCACCATGGGCTTCAAAAACATGTTTGGCATGCTCACCACCCGGAAAAAGTTCCTGATGCACCGCCACGGCATGAATAACGTCGTTTACGACATCTGCAAGACCCTACCGCCCACCCTGAGCGTTATCGACGGCTTCTACGGCAAGTCAGGCAAGGGTCCATGGCAGGGAGAACCGGTCAAGATGGACACCATCATCGCAAGCGTAGACCCGGTTGCCGCCGATGCAACCGCCGCAAGGTGTATCGGTATCGACCCCGAGACAATAGACCATGTCAGGTGGCTACACGAGGCAGGAATCGGGGAGATCACCGATATTGAGGTCGTAGGTGACGGCATTGAGGCAGTCTACCAGAAATGGGACCGAGGATTGGAAGACTAGGTTCTCGCAGGTGTCAGTATTAGGTTCCTGTATTCAATGGCCCTGTGATCGCCCTGAAGCATGATCGGCCCGGGCTCACCCTCGTTTGAGTCAAGGGCACCGCCCGTCAAGCCAGGTATTTCCTGACGATCAACAATGGTCTCACCGTTGAAAACGATCGTGACCCAGCGACCGATGAAGGTGATGTCATAGGAGTTCCACTCCCCCACGGGTTTTGTCATCTTCTTGGAGGGTTTCAGATAACCGTAGATGGACCCCGTTGACCTGCCCCCTGGCTCCCTGTCGTGGTCATCAAGTATCTGGACCTCGTATCTCCCCCTGAGGTAGATCCCGCTGTTGCCCTTCTCGGGGACCCTCCACTCGGCATGGAGCTTAAAATCGGAGTACCTGCCCTTGGTTACTAGGTCCACGCTCGGAGGGGTGTTGCTGATGATTCCGTTCTCGACCTTCCAGCCGCTCGGGTTATCCGAGAACCTCGGTCCCCAGTTAGACAAGCCTTCCCTGATGAGGTTAATAGGCGATCCCCACTCCACCTCTCGGTAACCAAGCTTTGGCGCGGAAACCGCGCTGAACTCGACCCAGTTGCCCTCGTCATCATTTGTCGTTCCCGTGATCTTCCCGTCAACCAGCGTTCCCTTGAAGATCAGGTCACCTTCCCGCTTCTCGTACTGAGGTGGGAGGCTGAAGTATAGCTCATTTCCCTCGAAACGAACTTCAGTCATGAGCCTCGCGCTGCCCTCGATGCCCACGAATCTACTTGATATCGCCCCATCCTCGTTGATCTCGAACCAAGACGCGTAATCCCTGTCACGTAGCTTTACGACCGCGTCCCATCTACCCTCGATCGTCGTAATTATTTCAACTCCTGACTCAGCTGAGCCAGCATCATCAGCGCCTTCATGCCCTTCGTAGTCAGCACATAGTCTTTTGACTCGAACTGATCCAGGTAATCGGTGTCCCTGAGCTTCCTGATGTGGTACAGCAGCTGCCCGCCCTCCTGACCCGTTGCCCTTGAGAGGTCGTTGAACCTGTTCTCGCCCCTGTAGATGCTCTGGAGTATCTGAATCCTCACCTTGTTGCTGATTGGGTTAACGATGAGCTCGCTAGCCCTCTCGGCGTCAAGGGAGTTTACAGTCGCCGTGTTCTGGGCGAGAAAAACCGCCGGTGTCTCGATGAGCTTCAACTGAGATATCAGCTGCATATTGGACACCATGAGACGCGCCTCGTTCTCAAGGCAGGCCACGCAGCCCTTCCTACCGACATCCTCAAAGTACGCCTTGGACTGGTTGAGCCGCGCGAGGGCCACCTCAAGTGCGGTATATGATGCCGAGAACTTTCCCACCTTGAGGAGAGCCAAGTACTCGGTCTGGAGCCCCCCCATCTGGGTCTTGCAGATGGCCTCCTCCTCCGTTCTATCGCATTTCAAGTTGGCCACAAGGTCATGGCTCATC
>JAUWLH010000087.1 GCA_030613835.1 Candidatus Bathyarchaeota archaeon
CTCAAGGAGGCAGCACAGTGAAGGACATAATCATAAAGAACGGCTACGTTTTCGACCCACTAAGCGGGATTGACGGAGAGGTAATGGACATCTCTCTGAGAAAAGGTAGGATCGTCGAATCAGTCAAGGAGAAGAACGCCAATGTGATCGATGCCTCGGGGAAGATAGTCATGCCCGGTGGAGTGGACATTCACAGCCATATCGCGGGGAGCAAGATCAACATCGGCCGCCTCATGAGGCCGGAGGACCATAGAAAGGACGTTGTCAGGAAGAGCATTGTCACGAGAAGCGGCGTAGGTTACAGTTGTCCGTCCACCTTCGTTACAGGTTACAGGTACGCCAAGATGGGGTACACCAGCGTCATGGAGGCCGCGATGCCTCCTATTGGTGCGAGGCACGTCCACGAGGAGCTTAACGATACCCCTATCATCGACAAGGCGGCGTTCCCCCTACTAGGGAACAACTACTTCGTCATGAAGTACGTCAGGGATGGAGACTTTGATAAACTCAAGGCATTCATGGCTTGGCTGCTGCGAGCTACAAGGGGCTACGCAGTGAAGATAGTCAACCCAGGGGGGGTTATGAACTGGAAATGGGGAGAAACGTCTTCGGACTGGACGGAAAGGTCGAGGACTATGATATTACCCCCCGGCAGATAGTTACCGCCCTCGCTAGGGCAAACGAGGAGCTTGAGCTACCCCATACGATCCACTTGCACTGTAACAACCTCGGGATGCCGGGAAACTACAAGACAACGGTCGAGACCATGGAGGTGGCCAAGAAGATCAAGCCCAAAGACGGCAGGAAGACGACTATCCATGTGGTGCACTGTCAGTTCAATGCCCTCGCAGGTGATAACTGGATGAACGTAAAGTCAGGGGCACCGCACATCGCAAAGTACGTGAACGCGAACGAGCATGTTACACTAGACTTGGGTCAACTGATCTTCACAGATACCACGACCATGACAGGGGACGGCCCATGGCAGTTCGCCCTCTGGAACATGACAGGAAACAAGTGGGTCAACAGTGACGTTGAGATGGAGGCGGGCGCGGGAGTCGTGCCATACACGTTCAAGAAGAACAACCCAGCCAACACTGTTCAGTGGGGAATAGGCCTGGAGCTGGCCCTGATGATCAAGGACCCGTGGAAGGTCTACATGACCACGGACCACCCCAACGGGGGGCCGTTCATTTACTATCCCAAGGTAATGGCTTGGCTCATGAGCAGGCAGGCGCGAACCGACACCATGCGTGAGCTCAACAAGGCGGTCCTCAAGCGCACGGGGCTCGCAAGTAACTACCGCGAGTACACATTCAACGAGTTAGCGGTGGTCACAAGGGCGGGTACGGCCCAGGCGCTCGGGTTAAAGGACAAGGGGCATCTCGGAGTTGGGGCGGACGCGGACCTGGCTATCTATGAGCTTGATCCCACGGAGTGGAGACCAAGCAAGTACAAGGAGCTTGAGAAGGCGTTTGCCAAGGCAGCTTACACGATAAAAGGCGGACAGGTCGTCGTGAAGGACGGCGAAGTAACTGCTACGCCCATGGGTGCAACTCACTGGGTAGACGCCAAGATCCCTGACGCGATCGAGAAAGACCTCATGAAGGACCTGGAGAAGGAATTCAAACAATACTACACGATAAGCCTGCGCAACTACCCGGTAGAGGACGAGTACCTACCGGTTCAAAAGGTGCACAAAGCGGGAGGTAAATGGAAATGAGCTTCGAAGTTAACGGCGTCCAGGTTGAGGACACATTCGCCGAGGGCTTCTCCATGTGGGGAAGCAGGCTGATAATCACGGCAGCAACCCAGAAATGGGCGAACATCGCGGCTACGTCCATGTCGGGCTACGCGACGAGTGTCATAGCATGTGACTGTGAGGCAGCGATCGAGAGGGAAATTCCACAGGAGGAAACACCGGACGGGAGACCAGGAACCGCGGTGATGATCTACGGTTTTTCGAAGAAAAAGCTCGCGGCATCCATGCTGAGCAGGCTAGGACAATGCGTTTTAACATGCCCCAGCACGGCCGTGTTCAATGGTTTACCGGAGAAGGAATCCGACACAATGCTGGACATCGGTAAGAGCATCCGTTTCTTCGGGGATGGATACCAGGTGAAGATGCGGATGGGCGATGGCTGGCAACACAGAAAACGCTATTGGAGGATACCGGTCATGGAGGGCGAGTTCCTCATCGAGGAAAAGATTGGAGCAAAGAAAGCGGTCGCCGGTGGAAACCTGCTGATTATGGGTGAAAATGAGGACATCACGCTAAAGGCGTCCGAGGCGGCCATTGACGCGATCCATAAGGTGTCAGGAGTAGTCACACCGTTCCCCGGTGGATTGTGCAGGAGCGGAAGCAAAGTTGGGTCGAAATACGCTTTCCTAAAGGCAAGTACGAACACGCCTTTCTGCCCCGCGATAAAGCACAGCTTAAAGGACAGCAAGGTACCTGACGGGATTAACTCGGTGCTTGAGGTTGTCATCAACGGATTCGACCAGGCCTCAGTGATGAAGGCCATGGGGGTCGGTGTGAAAGCCGCCACGGAGTTTGATGGCATTAAGTGGATTACGGCTGTCAACTTTGACGGCAAACTTGGGAAATATCAGATGAGTTTGAAGGAGAGTGTGGAGAGTGCCTGAGTTGAAGAAAATAGTTCTAACCCCAAGGGGTTTTAGTAGGATTCCCATCGAGGCGGACGTAATCTCACCTGATAACTTTGCGGGCAAGACGATTTCAAAGATCAGGGAGATGGAGATCTACTACGGTAACAAGGTCTACCCCATGAAGGAATATATCCACGCACAGGGCAAGATCGCCGAGAACCCCGAGAAGCAGCTGATTGTGATAGACGGAGACGCCAGTCACATCAAACACATAGGGGAAGGGATGACCGCAGGCCGCATTGTCATCCAAGGAGACGCCGGGATGCACACGGGTGCCCAGATGAGCGGTGGAGACATTACAATAACTGGAAATGTCAGTGACTGGTGTGGTGCCGAGATGAAGGGAGGGCTCATCAGGGTCCTCGGGAACGCCGGTAACCTAGTTGGTGCTGCTTACAGGGGTAGCGCGGAGGGCATGACAGGGGGATGTGTCTTGGTTAACGGTAACGCAGGGTCTGAGATCGGCTCGTTCATGAGACGAGGAATGATCGTCGTAACCGGAGATACGGGGCCATTCACCGGAGTCCACATGAATGGAGGAGAGATACTAATCTTCGGAAAGACCGGGAAGAGAATGGGAGCCCAAGCCAAAGGGAATGGAGGCTTCATAGCGTGCTTTGGTAGCGTTGATGAGCTGCTCCCGACTTACAGGTACGACACCACCTTTACCCCCACCTTCATGAGACTGTACATCAGGCTGCTATCGGATAACCTAGGCATAAACACGGCACAGTACTTGGACAAGCCAATGAGACGATACAGAGGCGACCTAGCTGTAGGCGGAAACGCCGAGATACTGGTACTGGAGAAGGCGTAGGTACGTGAAGGTAGGCATCATCGGCTCAGACAGGAAAGAATGGCATATTTCCCGGCTCCTAAAGGGTTTTGAGAAAAGGGGAGCGGAGGCGTACCTCCTCCCCGTCACGAAACTACTTGCGAGGATCGGTGGGACACCCAGATTCTCGGTTAGGGGCTTCGGGGTCGATGATTATGATGCAGTAATTGTCAGGAGGGTACCCGGTGGGACCGCTGAGCAGGTCTTCTATCGAATGGACGCCCTTAGGCGTATTGAGGACATGGGAGTCAAGGTCATCAACCCAGCTAGGGGCATAGAGAAGGCCGTGGACAAGTACTACACCTCTGCGCTTCTTGAGGAAGCGGGGATCAATACCCCGCGAACCATCGTCACCGAAAGCTTCAGCGAGGCAATGAGGGCATTCAAGGAGCTAGGAGGAGACGTGGTGGTGAAGCCACTGTTTGGTTCACTCGGCATGGGGATCACAAGGATAACCAACGAGGATGTGGCATACCGCGTCTTCCGGGCGCTGGAGATGACCAAGAGCGTCTATTATCTACAAGAGTTCATTCCCCACGGGGGAAGGGACATCAGGGTCTTCATCATTGGGGATCAGGTGATCGCATCGATGCAGAGGGTCTCCGATGACTGGAAGACCAATATCAGCAGCGGCGGAAAAGCTGCCCCGTATTCTCCCAGCGAAAAGGCGGTAGAGATGAGCCTGAAGGCAACGGAGAAACTTGGGCTAACGTACACTGGCGTGGACATCATCGAGACCGAGGATGAAGCCTATGTTATTGAACTCAACAGCACACCCGGCTGGGAGGGCCTCCAATCGGTCACGGACCTTGACATAACCGAGGCTCTAATAGACCACGTGATGACTAAACTCATGTAGGGTTGTACGCCGTGAAGCCGAAGGACAGGGATTTCATCCAGACAGTGGACGATCACCTGTTCTGCGTTGTCGGGTACCTCCACCCTCCAGACGGCTACACAGCATACCTCAAGTACGTGCCATCACCCGACGGTAAATGGGAGAAGGACGGACAGAGGTACAGCAGGACGCTTCCCTTCTACCATGTGAGCCAGGTCGAGAACACTTACAGGTACCTCAAGGAGAAATACCCACAATACCTGTTCGATTGCCCTGTTCGAAACATAACGATCTCATGGGTGCCCAAGAGCCACGTGAAGCAGTACCACTACCCGAGGGAGAAACTCAGAGAGATCATGTCAAGGGGAGCAAATGACTCCCTTGAGCGAAAACTTCTTGACCTCTCCACAGTCATTGAGGAAAAGGCTGGAATAAAAAACAGTCTAGGAGTGACAGGAAGCATCCTAACGGGGACCCACAACCCATCATTCAGCGACATCGACCTCACGGTCCACGGGTATGATGCGTCCAGGAAGCTCATTGAAGCCTTAAGGGATCTGAAAGAAGAGGCAGCCCTCGTGAAACCGGTTACGCCCGAGGAAAAAGAGGGTTGGGTAAGGAACAGAGCTGAGAGGTTCCCGCTTAGCATCGATGATCTGAGGAAAATCGCCGAGAAAAGGTGGAATTATGGATATTTTGAGGGTACATATTTCTCGGTCCACCCGACAAGAACCGATGAAGAGATAACCGAGGACTATGGCGATAACACGTACCACAGAAAAAAAATCGTGGAGGGCACCGCGCCTGTCAGCGATAACGGGGACTCCATTTACCTTCCCGCTGTTTACGGGGTTGAGGACTCAGATGAGGTCTCTGAGGTCGTATCTTTCGAGGGTTTATACGGGAGCCTATTCGAGGTAGGGGATAGAGTCCGGTTCAAAGGTGTCCTTGAAGAAATAAGGGGTAAAGACCCCCGCCACCGGGTGTTAGTAGGGGGCGCAGGCTCCCCTGACGGTTACATAAAATGGGTTTGATCTACTCTGGGTAGGGGTTCCACTTTTCCTCGACGTACTTGGCTATGCCGCTGGAGTCAATGGGTCCGACGGATACGCTCCACCCTGAGGCTTCCTGTATCTCGCCGCTTAGGCGGGCGGATCTGCCGGGGATGATTATGTTCCTGTGCTTCACAAGTTCCTCCAGCTTGAACTCCTTTATGGCCTCTGCGACCGAGTCGGCTGTCATCTTCCTGCCTGCCACGGCGCTCTCGACGCTCATGCCCTCGCTGTCAACCACTAGTAGGTAGCTGTCCACCTTGGCGTTCTCGATGTCGTTTGCTACCGTGAAGTACGTCAGTGCAAAGTTCGTGGTCATGAGTATGGGGGAGTCCTCCGTAGGCGAACCTATGGTGACTACCTCTGCCTCGACTGAAACAGGTTTCCTCGGGTCGGTGTAAAGGTTCGATCTCAGAAATACCTGGGGCAGCAGAGACCAGCCGCTGATACCGTGTATCACGATCATATCCGTGAACCTCGCGATGAGCGCCCCCGCTAGCTGGGCCTCGTTCCACTCGTTCAGAACGGGGTCCTCCTCCTCCACCGACCATGCGACCATGGGTGCCCCGAGAAGGGGATAACCCAGTCCTTCCTCCTCCTCGTTTATCGAGTCCCATCTAAGAGTCGTGAAAATATCGAGGTTTGTAGACATGTGCTCGATCGGCTGTGTGCCTGGATCCAAAACGATGTCCTCAAGTCCGTACGCCTCTAGGGTCAATACGATGCTCTTGAGCGTGTCAAGGTCCATCGGTGAATAAGCAACCAAGGGACACTCGTACTTTAGGGCTAGCTCCGCCATCTCGCTCCAGTTGTCCTTGGTTGCCCCGTGGATGAGCGGTCGTTTATCGGCCACCTGCTCCAGGCCCTTCTCCATGACCTTTGGGTCATGGGTGCAGAGCAGCAGCGGCTTCCTCGTCAGGGCGTTTGCCTTCTTTACCGCCTCTGCGAACTTTGCGGGGTCTCCACTTGTGGACCTTATCGACAGCATATCTAGTACAAGATCCATCCCAATGTAGTTGAAGCTGAAATCGTTTAGGACGTGAACCCTTGTCTCGAACTCCTCGTCCTCCATCTCATCACTGACATCGATGGCAATCGCTGGCTGGTTGAAGTAG
>JAUWLH010000113.1 GCA_030613835.1 Candidatus Bathyarchaeota archaeon
GGGCAGGGACTGTGACTTTTTCCCCGCCCTCGATGATGCTGACGTCTCGAACGTACTCGTCTACAAGCCCATCCGCGGACCACGTGATAGTGTAGCCAAGGGGTGGCACCGGTTTCTCGGGGATCCCGCCCACCATGAAATGAGCTGTCTTAACGGTGTCCAGCCTGGACGCGGCGTATCCTACGAGGATATTGGATAGGCCCGGGGCTACTCCGCAATCTGGGACAACCATTACCCCCTTCTCCTTGGCCGCGGCGTCCAGCGTCAGTGGGTCCTCAACCGTGTATGATATATCCACCATGTTGGCCCCTGCCTCTATCGCGGCCTTGATGGACATGTACCCGTAGTCGCCCGGGAGGGCCCCGAGGACCATATCGTACCCGCGGATCTTCTCCACGAGGTCCTCGTAATCAGTGGTGTCGATGGTGACCCAGTCCGCGCCTGGGATAGCCGATGCGGCGCTTTTTGCCCTCCCCTCATCGATATCGGCCATGGTCACCCTCGCGCCTTGCACGCTCGACGCGAACTCCCTGGCCATTATTGACCCAATCTTCCCGCTACCTAGAACAATTACCTTCACTGTGGCTCACAGATAAAATAATGGAGTGAGCCCCTTTTCATATTTTCCAAAGGAAGGATGGTTAATCCTTTGGCTCGGGGTCCCTCCTGAGGGAACCTGCCGCGCAGTGGATGGACCCGCTGTTCATTGGCCACACCAGCGTGGGGATTTCGACCTCGATCACATCGACTCCGATGCTCTCAAGCCATTTAGTCGCCTTGGGCTCACCCGCTGGGACGAGGATCTTCATGGGCTCAAGTACCACACCGGTCTCGGGGCCAACTGGCGTACCTTGGTCTATCCTGCAGATATCATCAGGGGGGACGTGGAACTTCCAGTCCATCTCTGATTTCAACCATTGCAGTAGGAATGGGTCAAGCCATTTTGGATTAGCCACCGATGTGTGCCTATCCACCATACAGTAGTGGGTCAGCTGGGGTCTAGATCCCCATCCAGATAGGACCCTGACATCCACCTCGGGGTCCTGTGCCTTGACTATGCTCTTGAACTGCTCCAGTCCCCGGTCGTTTGCCCTCCAGACCTTTGGGTCACTTGTGTTTTCCCTTGGATAGTGAACTGTGACCAGGACATGTTTCTCGTCGTGCCAGCCGATGTTCCCGCCCTCTGCCATGCCATTACCTGTGATCATCCCCACCACGGGGCATCCTATCTCGGCAAGGGTCTGGAACGTGGGCACCTCCTCGCCCTTCCTGATGTAATCGTACATCCTCAGGATAACCTGACCGTACACCGCGGGGTGGCACACATCATCGGTGTATATGCTCTTGACCTGGTAAGGCGGGTCATACGGGTCAGGCTTCCTCTCGACCACTTCGACGCCCTCGTCCCTGTACGCCTTCGCCAGAGTCTCATGGTCCTGGTTGAGCCTCGTGAGGTCCTTTGGCTTCCAGCTCATCCTCCATGCCCCCAGGTCGCTGCTATGGGGAGGCCAGGGCGTGGGGGTCCCGATGCTCAGGAACTCCTTTCCCGGCCTGTGGAGGAGAACAGTCCTCAGCTTGCCTATGGAGGTGTTGGCCTTCCATTTCTTGCCCCAGAACTTAGGCATCTCGGCCTCGAACTCTGTGAGCTCCTGTGGGTGGTACTTCATGTACTGCTCGTGGAGGTCTAGCCCCGTGTTTTTCTTGAACTGGTCTTCGCTCATAAAATCAATGAAAGAGATGCGGGATAGGATAATAAAACTTGAGAATGTCCTGTTGCCAGGAGGCTTGATGCACCTCTCCGTATCATATATACGTCACGCCGCGTTACCAGAACCGATATCATAGATGGTCAATTGCGATCACTGCGGTCAAGACGAGTACATGCCGTTCCGCTGCAGATACTGTGGCGGGTACTTTTGCTCCGAGCACAGGCTCCCTGAGATGCACAACTGCACCGGTTCATACCAGCACAGCAGGTCAACCATAGGTAACACCCGGTTCACACCCACGGGTTACAGTTACAACTCCACGATAAGGGCCACAAGGTACGGCCTCTTCGGACAGAACGAGCTCAGGGACCTTGGCATCGGACTGGGCGTAATCCTGCTCGTCATGCTATCAAGCTACTGGAGGAACTTTTTCACGAACCCCGTCTTCATGCTGGGAGTCGTGCTGGTCTACGGGATGGCGTTCATACTCCACGAGCTGGCTCACAAGTTCTCGGCGCAGATGTTTGGATACTGGGCAGAGTTCAGGATAAACAGGCAGGGATTGATGATGACGCTGTTTTCACTGATTTCTCCCTTCAAGATCATAGCGCCAGGAGCCGTGATGATAGGCAACATCGCTAGCTGGAGCCACTACGGAAAAGTGGCTATCGCGGGGCCTGCCACCAACATTGCGTTGGGACTCCTGTTCTACGTGATGAGTTTGCTCACAGGCACCCCATCATACTGGTATGCGATAGCCATTGTGGGCTTGCAGATAAATGCCAGTCTCGCGTTGTTCAACCTTATCCCCATTGGGGTCTTCGACGGGGCAAAGATTATCAGGTGGAACAAGTACGCCTGGGGGGCCGCCGTGGTAGCAGCTGGCTTCCTCTACTTACTCTAGCCCCCAATAGTGTTCCTTAATTACTCGTGATTAGATACTCTGCACCGATATGATAATAAGTCCTGGCCCGGCCTCCGTCGTACTCGGGGAGGCCATAGCCAAAGAACTTGGTCTTGAGCCTCAACTTCTGAGCCACCGCATCTTCCCTGATGGGGAGACGTACATACGTTTCCCCGAGTCAGTCAAGGGCGAGGTTGTGGTGCTGGTCCAGACCACTGCCCCGAACCCAGACAGGAAGCTAATGCAGCTTCTGTTCATGGCCAGGACCGCCAAGGACCTGGGCGCGACGAGGATAATAGCCGTGATCCCGTACCTGGCCTACGCCAGGCAGGACAAGCGGTTCCTTGAGGGGGAGGCCCTGAGCTTTGACATCGTTCTTAGCTTGCTTGAGTCAGCCGGGGTAAACGACACAGTTCTCATCGATGTTCACAACGAGACCATCCTCAATATGCTCAGAGAGGAGCACGAAATGAGGATACACAACCTGACGGCCATTTTCTATCTGGCCGAGTACATGAAGACAAACAGCTACGAGGGGGCATACAGCCTGTCCCCGGACCTGGGAAGGTCAGAGCTGGTGGAGAAGGTCAGTGAGGTCATGGGGGGCGGCTTCGCTTTCTTCATGAAAGTACGTGACAGGTACACAGGCAAGACCACAATGAAGGTCAAGAACCTGGATTTGGAGGGGAAGGACGTCGTTATCTTCGATGATATCATCAGCAGCGGGGGCACCATGGCTAGGGCAATACAGGGCCTCAAGGACCAGGGAGTCGGAAAGGTAGCTGCTGTCTGCACCCACGCGCTGCCAGTGCCGGGGGCCAACGAGAAGATCAAGAACGCAGGAGCTGACAAGATCGTCGCAACGGACAGCGTCGAGTCAATATACGAGACGGTCTCGGTGGCCAAGTTGGTTGCAGATTTCCTAAGGACCCTCTAACCGATACCTATTTCCCCCACCTTTTGTCTACTGCATCTAACAAGATGATAAGCAGCAAGATCAAGTTAAGGGTGCAGTCTGTTCGCAGCGTCAAGGATCCGGAGAAGAGAGAGGCATTCCAGATCGAGTTCGTGGAGGTCAGGAGCAAGCCACCCATGGTGATGATGAGCAACCCAGATGTGCCAAACGAGATCAACCAGATGGTAGTACAGGTGACAAAGAGCTTCCAAGGCATCATCCCGGGTAGCATGGACACCACCTATGAGCAGAGGAAGTTGACACTAATACTGACAGGCGAGGAGCTTGAGAGCCTCAACATGAAGCCGTACCCGAACCAGATGTACGAACTCGTCATCAGCGACAAGAGCCTGAGCTTTAAACAGATATTAATTTAACATTATAAAACCTCCACGTCTGTTAAAGGTGTGAAGTTTATACCCGAGCCAATTGATATCCAGAGCAGAGAATGGGCGAAGTAGATTGAGGCAAAGGAACTCCCTGTCGAGAGGTTAATCATAATAGTCTGGTGAGCCAATCATCGATTGTGACTGCCTTGGATTATCAATCAATTCACAAAGAGTCGACGGTAGTGGATACCCACTGTGACACATTGAAGTGTCTGTTCAACGAGTTCACCAAGCCACATGACAGCATGTGGAAATATCGTGGAGATATAGGCATAGGAAAGAGGTCAAGCCTAGGTCACCTTGATGTCCCTAGAATGATCGAGGGAGGTGTCTCATGCCAGGTATTCGCGGTCAGCAGCGAGAGAAGCAGGACCCCGGCGTTCCCGCTTAGAACAGCTATAATGATGGTTGAAAGGTTCCACAGGGAATGCGAATCAATTCCCCAGCTCGAACCAGTAACATCCTACGAGGGGATCATTGACGCGAAGAGACGCGGGAAGGTATCGGGGATGCTGAGCATTGAAGGAGCGGATGTCATAGAGGGGCGGATAGAGATGTTCGGGGTCTTTCACCGCCTCGGGGTCAGGATGGTGGGCCTGGTGCATAGCCTCCGCAACCAGCTCGCTGACGGGGTCACGGATAGAAGGACTGGTGGAGGTCTGAGCGAGCTCGGCGTCCAAGCGGTTGAGGAACTCGATGGGCTTGGGATGATCATTGATATCAGCCACCTAAACGACGAGGGCTTCTGGGATGTCATAGAGCACACAAAGAACCCTGTGATTGCGAGTCACAGCAACGCCAGAGCCGTATGTGGGCACCCCAGGAACATGACTGACGAGATGATTCAGGCATTGGCAGAGAACGGCGGCGTAATGGGAATGAATTTTGCGCCATCATTTGTCCACCCCGTCAAGGCTACCCTCGGGGGCGTAGTTGACCATATCGATTACATCATCAACCTCGTTGGACCTGATCATGTGGGTCTTGGGAGCGACTTCGATGGCATCCCATATACACCAAAGGGGCTAGAGGATGTCTCAAGGATGCCCGATATAACCCGGGAATTAGTCAAAAGGGGATACGAGAAAGAGACCATAATGAAAACCCTCGGGGGGAACCACCTGAGACTGATCCGAGAGATCGCAGGTTAGGGGAGTGGGTTCAAACCTTTCATACGGTGGAGACTAGTTTCCTGAATATTTCCCTTTTTTATACTATACACGCGTTTATCTCTCTTAATGCGAGGAGATAGGGCATGAGGATCACCTTTCTAGGCACCAGCGGCAGCATGCCATCAAAGGAGCGCGGAGCCTCCGGCGTCGTAGTCAGGAGGGGCAGGGAGCTGCTGATGTTCGACTGCGGAGAGGGAACCCAGCGGCAGATGGTAAGGGTGGGGATAGGCTTCCAGCGACCCCTGAGGATATTCATAACCCACCTCCACGGAGACCACGTCCTAGGGCTCCCTGGGCTACTCCAGTCAATGAGCCTGCTAAGACGAGAAAAAAATCTACACGTCTATGGCACCGTTGGGTTAGTCAAGTTCGTGCAGCCGTTATCCGACTCACTGGGAGGACCCCAGGTCCC
>JAUWLH010000204.1 GCA_030613835.1 Candidatus Bathyarchaeota archaeon
GTCATACTCATTTTAGGCTGGGCTAGGTTGAACTTGCCGAAGTCCTAGAGCCTGAGTAGGTTAGTTACGAGGAGCATCCCGACGGCTAGGATCAGTGTGGATGAGACCTACCCGAGGAGTAGCTTCAAGCTTTCCAGTGTAGTATACCTCACAAGATCATCCAAGTTCTCGCCCTTACTCTGATCACCGGTTACTGAAGGTTTTATTTGTCCCACATGGAGTTTATGGGTATCACCTAAGCTTTGGTTTTTTCTTGTAGGTGAAATGATTTTATGTATGTCCTGTCTACCTTCATATGTTGAGACTAACCTGGGGGAGTTTAATTGAGCACATTATCAGAAGTAATTCATTGCCCGAACTGTAAGGAAGACGTACCAAGGACCCTTTACTGCTTAAACTGCGGATACCCGCTCTACAAGCTGGAACAGGAAAAGAAGGCCGAAGATCAAACTGAGGACTCAGTGACAGAAACAGAGCCGGCGGTCAAGGTCGACATGAGCATCGAGTATGAGCCTCCACAGGAGACGAGCAGGGCAGAGGAGCCCGAGACGAGCAGTGAGCCAGAAGAGGAACCTATGACAGAGCCCGAACTGGAGGCAGAGATAGAGATCGAGGAGGAGCCTGAGACGGTCAGTGAGCCAGAAGAGGAACCAGAGACTATCTATGAGCCTGAACCGGTCTACGAGCCGGAAGTGGAACCCGAGGTTGAACCAGCATTAATGACGCTAGAAGATAGAGAAGAGTATATGATGGATGAGATAATGATAGAGTTCGCGCCAGATCCACTCACCAAGGAGATAATGGACAACTTGGCGAAGAACATCACACTGAAGGTCAGGCTGGTACGACTGCTGAGAGACAACGCCGTGAAGGAAGAGACCTTCAGGAAGCTATTCGACAGCTACGTCGACCAGGGCAGGCTGTGGGTTAGCAGGCGGGAAGACATCATCAGGCGGTTCAAGGCCGACTTGGAGCGCATGGAGAACGAGGTCGTCTCTGCCAGGAAGGATTTCGAGCTCCTTGAGATAAGGAAGAACATCGGGGATGCAGGCGATGACGAGTACGGCGTCAAGGCACCCGCATACAAGTGGGATATCGAGAACCTGGACACCGAGATCAATAAATGCAAGGGAGGGATCCAGTACATGGTCAACCTGAAGTCCCTTGTTCCAGGGGAAGAGATAGCGGAGCTTGAGAGCCTGGGGCAGACCGATTACTCGGACCTGGACAACATCGAGGGAGTCACCTCGGATACCATCGCGGGGATGAAGGAGACCCTTGCGGAGGCCCTGAACACACTTCAGGGTTAGAACTTTTTCTCATCACTTTTTAGAAAAAGTCAAACAGAGAGTAGCAATAACATACCCCTGACAGACCGAACAGCAGGTAGCCGAACGGAATGTCCCCAAGCAATGAAAGCAGGACCGAGTTCAAGGGGCCACTGAGCATGTACACCAACGATGCCCCCATCAATGACCCAAGCGCTAGAAGTACACTCAACCGGGTCTGTTTCATGAAAACTACACCAAGTTGAATCTCGTCGCCTTGGCGAATATCTTCGCGAGGAGGACCTTTCCAAGACTGGGGTTGTCCTCGAATAGGATATTGTCGTTGGCGAGGGCCGCCCTAATACCTTCATCAACAACGTTCTATCGCCTACGAAGTACTGCTGGGGCGTATCGAGTATCTGGTCCGAGGTTTCCTTAACTATTTTGAGTTGCATGTCTGGGTCTCTTGATGTGTCTTTTGGGTCAATGGGTTTTTTACTGTATGGAGGAGGGAACAGGATTTTTATTCTATCTTCAGGCATTTACGGTTTGATTAACGAACTTTAAACAGCGCCAGTAAGGATGCTATAAGTGAGGAACACTATCCCTTGTTTATTACAACCAACCCCACCTCGTTTATGATTTTTTTACGGATACGTGGAACAAACATGATGATACTCAATGTCCGTTGAATTGATTGCCATAAAAAACACGTAAAAGGATGGTTAGAAATGTAGAATCATCCTACATTTTATGCATTATTTTGATTATTTTGGAATATCTTTAGATTATACAGGATAATGGATTATTCATATTGTACGTAACCATTTATATCTCACACTCTACCAGTAGTGGTTGTAGAAACGGTAGCCACTACATACAGGGGAAACTGAAGGGAGAATATGATAATTACTCAAACCAGTTACCTGTCCGCATCAATTACGGACGAATAAATCCCTGTTGTGGCGTCATTATGGATGTGTATAAAAGTGAGATATGTAAGGAAGCGCGACGGCAAACTGGCCGAATTTGATAATAAGAGGATAGAGAACGCCATTAGTAAGGCTGCGAGGGCAGTAGGCGAGGGAAACCAGGAGATGGCGGTAGGAGTAAGCCATCTAGTAATGGGGAAGCTTCTTGACAGGTTTGGGGATGATGGATGCCCCACGGTCGAGGAGATCCAGGACATCGTAGAGGAGACCATTATCATGGCGGGATACGCCAGGACCGCCAAGGCGTACATCCTCTATAGGCAGAAGCAAATAGAGCTAAGGGAGCTGGCCGCGGGGCTGAGTTCCGATGACATGATCGAAAAGTATCTGATGCTTGACGACTGGAAGATCAGGGAGAACAGCAACATGAGCTACAGCCTCCAAGGGCTCAACAACTACATCTCAAGCAACGTGATATCCCGCTACTGGACTAATAGGATCTACCCCCAGAACATCAGGGAAGCACATAATAAAGGAGATATGCACATCCATGACCTGGCGGTTCTTGGCGCGTACTGTGTGGGCTGGGACCTGCCTGACCTCCTGTTATCAGGCTTCAAGGGAGTATCGGGGAAGATATCAAGCAAACCCGCCAAGCACTTTAGGACAGCGCTAGGACAAATAGTGAACTTTTTCTACACGCTGCAGGGAGAGGCAGCAGGAGCCCAGGCGTTTAGTAACTTTGACTCGTACCTCGCGCCATTCATCAGGTACGACAAACTCTCACAGGATGATGTCAACCAAGCTTTCCAAGAGTTCCTGTTCAACATCAACGTACCCACAAGGGTAGGGTTCCAGACCCCCTTCACAAACGTGACAATGGACATGAACGTGCCAAAGTTCCTCAAGAACGAGCCCGTGGTGCTTGGAGGAAAGATTCGGCAGGAGACCTATGGCGATTTCCAAGACGAGCTTGATATGTTTAATCTCGGATTCGCCGATGCCATGAACGAGGGTGACGCCCTGGGCAGGGTGTTCACGTTCCCAATCGCGACCTACAGCATCACTGACGACTTTGACTGGGACTCACCTGTCTCACAGAAGATCTTCGAGATGACCGCAAAGTACGGCACGCCATACTTCAGCAACTTCATCAACAGCGATATGAGCCCCGAGGACGTCAGAAGCATGTGCTGCAGGCTCAGGATCGACAACAGGGAGCTTAGGAAGAGGGGAGGAGGACTATTCGGAGCGAACCCATTGACAGGCAGCATCGGTGTAGTCACCCTGAACCT
>JAUWLH010000090.1 GCA_030613835.1 Candidatus Bathyarchaeota archaeon
GCCTCCCGTTCACGGTCTCCGTGTTTATAGCGAACAGCTCCTCGCAGAGGTTGATCTGAACATTCGGGGGCATCGAGTACATCAGAGAGTCAACTATCTTCTGTATGCCCCCCTTGGGGTAGTACTGGTCAGTGGGCTGTCCGCCGATGAGTAGGTTGTACATCTTGCCCACGTAGGGGATGCTGATACCGTTCTCGTCCTTTTGTTTCTCGGTCTTGTATTCCTTCCTGTCGATGAAACGTGAGACCGGGGCGTTCTCTGGGCTAGTGCCCAGCATGAAGTAGCTGAGATAGTCGAGGAAGGCAACCGCCGTATGTGAGAGACTCCCAGGCATGATGTCCTTGATTGACACCCTTGTCATGTCCCTCCCAGAGTTCACCATGTAAGCGATATCGATGAGGGACTTCATGAGGAGGGATCGGTCCTCCACGGGGATGAGGTCGAACATCATCCAGTCCTTGAGGCTCCAAGGAAAGTCCTTGATCTGGCCGTTGATCCTCAGGTAGTACTTACCGAAAGGGACGAAGTTGGGAATGACATCGAAGTACCTGTCCATGAGCGCCCTGAGTGGCCCCGAGTCAAGCCTTGTGATGATATGTGGCCCCGTGTCCACAGTGTAGCCCTGGACCTTGTATGACCTGCAGACGCCGCCGACGTAGCCCTCCTTCTCAAGGACGAGGACACTTTTCCCCTCCTTGCCAAGTGCCAGCGCCGATAACAGCCCGCTGACGCCCGCGCCAACGACTATAACGTCATACTTGGTGCTCAAGGTATATCTCTAGCGAAATAGATAGCGACTGAGTGATAAAGGGTATGGATTCAGGCATCCAGTTTAGGGGCTTTAACCCGTGTCTTGACCGTTTGATACATATAACTAACAGAGGATAGAATACCCAGAATGGTTGTAGATTACTCGTCCATTGGCCTCGTTAATACCGAGGAGATGTTCAAGAAGGCCCTAAAGGGCAAGTACGCGATACCAGGTTACAACTTCAACAACATGGAGCAGTTGCAGGCCATCATCATGGCATGCGTCGAGACGGAGGCACCAGTGATTCTCCAGGTATCAAAGGGCGCCAGGAAGTACGCCAACCAGACCATGCTAACATACATGGCAGAGGGGGCCGTCCAGATGGCAAAGGAGCTAGGAGGCGATATCCCAATCGCCCTGCACCTGGACCATGGCGACAGCTTCGAGATATGCGAGTCCTGCATCAACACGGGTTTCAGCTCTGTGATGATCGACGGAAGCCACCTGTCATTCCAGGACAACATCAAGCTAACTAGGAAGGTGGTGGAGTGCGCCCACGAGAGAGACATATCAGTCGAGGGCGAGCTGGGGGTGCTTGCGGGCATCGAGGATGATGTCAGCGCCGAGGAATCCAGCTACACCAAGCCTGATGAGGTCGAAGAGTTCGTCGCCGCCACGGGGGTGGACAGCCTAGCCATATCAATCGGCACATCCCACGGCGCATACAAGTTCCCGCCAGGTGTCGAACCCCTACTCAGGTTCGACATCCTGGACGAGATCGAGAAGAGGCTGCCAACGTTCCCCATCGTGCTCCACGGCGCATCATCCGTTATCCCGGAGTACGTTGACATCATCAATAGGTACGGGGGCAACCTGTCAGGGGCCAGGGGCGTCCCGGAGGATCAGCTGCGTAAAGCTGCTGACTCTTCGGTGTGCAAGATCAACATCGACAGCGACGGAAGGCTGGCAGTGACGGCCATGGTGAGAAAATTCATAGCGGAGAACCCAGAGGTCTTCGACCCGAGGAAGTACCTGGGTCCTGCCCGTGACGAGCTCATCAAGATGATCAAGCACAAAAACATCAACGTGCTGGGTAATGCCGGGAAAGCCTAGATTTTTCTTTGCTTTACGGTCTTTGTGAGCCCCTCTTTACGATTATAAGCCGTCACTCTACCAGTATTTTCCACTTATCTTTTGGAAAATAGGCGGTTTTATAGCTTCTTTTAGTGAAACAAGGCTAGGTTCTCGTTTATGTGGATATCCCCCCCTTCCCCTTACTTTTTAGGTGAAAATTCATCATCACTAATAAATCGAGGACACCCAGATTTTTATGGTTCTTAAAAAAAGAAAAAGGAAGGATGAAGCCTACCAGGCCCCGCTCCGGGTGATCCATTCCTTGGTCTCGGGGTGAATTTCCTTGTAGTTCTTCTTGATGTACGTCCTCATCTCGTCGGCGAGGGCGATGGTCTTGTCGTATCCCTGCTCCTTGATGAAGTCGTCTATCTCTTGTTTGGTCTTCCGTTTGGGGTTCCAGTTGTCCTCGTTGGCCACCCTGAACAGTATCCTGGTGTGGTTGGCCGAGGCAAGGTGCAGGTTCTTTATATCGACCTTGTCGAGGGTGTCGTACCTTGTGTGGCCGTAGCCCCTCCCAGTCCTAGTGGCGGTCGGGTCCGAGTTTGAGGCGCATGGCACGCTCTTCAGGAAGAAGGGCCAGTGGTCGCTGTACGGGCT
Source organism: Candidatus Bathyarchaeota archaeon (assembly GCA_030613835.1). Taxonomy (GTDB): domain Archaea; phylum Thermoproteota; class Bathyarchaeia; order TCS64; family TCS64; genus RBG-16-57-9. The sequence continues at coordinate 2,483 of JAUWLH010000090.1, forward strand.
GACGCCCTGCTTGGTGGGGATCTCCGCAACCATCTCCTTCTCCCACTTCTTGACGAGTTCCGCGATGGCCGGGAAGTCGTGGATGTTGAGTCCCTTCTTACCCGTGCCGCCGGCTGCGTCTAGGTTGAGCATGAACCTGCAATTGTCCAACTCTTCCTCGTGAGCTGACGTGTAGTAGTAGCTGCCATTGAGGCCTATCTCCTCGGCGCCGAAGGTCATGCATCTAACGCGCCTCTTGAGCTTGTCCTTGACCTTCACTAGGTTCCTCGCTATCTCCATGACTACTACTGTTCCCGATGCCGGGTCAACGGCCCCTTGGCTGATGTCGTGTCCGTCGAGGTGGCTTCCCACCACGGCGTACTCGTCGTCAATCGGGTTGTCGGGCACCACGTCCGCGATCACGTTCCAGGTGGGCGTGTCAACGTTTTTGTCCGTGGTCTTGATCCTGGCAACCACCTTGCCCTCCCTCTCGATGAGGCGAGCAAGGAACGAGCCATCCTCGTGTGAGATGCCTATTGCAGGGATGACTGGGTTGATGCCTCCAGTGGGTGGACCGTATGCGGGGTAATGGTTCATGAATATCCAGCCTATGGCACCCGCCATGATGCTGCGCATGTACTTCTCGCTGCGGTGGAAGAACCTCTTTATCCCGGCCGGTGTTGCCGATGTGACCATCAGTATCTTGCCCTTGATCTTCTCCTCATCGTAATCGGGGATAGCACCCGGCCCGATAAACACGAGCTCTGCCTCGACCTCTGCTCCTATGCTGTGGGGCAAGCTGATCACGTCGAAGCTCCTCTTGATGGGGCTCACGACCTCCAGTGTCGCCGGGCCTCGGGTCCAGCCCGGGATGGTGAACTCCTCGGCGTGGACGTTCTCGCAGCCGTACTCCTTGAGCTTCCCCACGATATAGTCAACGGCGTCCTTGTCACCGGGCAGTCCGGGGAATCTGCTCCCGTGGACGTCACACAAGACCTTCAAGTTGTCCATGGTCTCGGAGCTGGTGTAGACCTCCGCCACGATCTTCTTGTCAACTTCTAGGTATGGATTAGTCAAAATTATCTCCGCCAATACAGCCGGCTGTGGGAGATATAAAACCTTCAATCCTGCCTGATTAGCGGTAAATATAGTAAAACGGAGCGCTATCGTTTCTTATGTTCCTATTCTTAAGAGAATGAACAGAAACTGTTTTTTTTCATAACGTATCAAATTAGAGTTATGGAGTCTAAAGCTCTCATCTTCTTGATTGTCGGTGTTTTTGTTGGTGCAGGAGTAGGTTATAGAGTTTTATCGTCAATCTCCTCACCGAAAATAGATGATTACATGGAACTGCTTGCAAATAATGACGTTGAGATATCCTCGCTTATTTCAGAACTGGACACTTTAGAGGGTGAACATGATTCACTTCAGAACAATTATGACGAGTTAAGCAGTGAAGCTGAATCGCTTAGCATTAAATACTCGACATTAACCAGCCAATACGAAGAGCTTGAGTTGAACTATTTGGATCTTTTACAGAAATACGAGATTGCCGTGGCCTCACTTCCCCTTTCAGCAGCCCCCCTCTCAGCTGAGACAATAGATCTAGACTATACATGGTACTACAATGGAAGAAAATGTGCTGTCTCCTTGTCGATCCCAGAGTCCATGTACGAGTACTACAGTGAGAAAAAAAGAGCTGAAACTGAGGACTATTCGATTTACGTGACGCACCCCTACGATGATGAGTACATCAACACGATAGTCCAAAAAATGAACTTCATCGCACTCGATAGAGGTTACTCTGAGATCGAGAAGATCAATCTGATAATATCATTCGTGCAAAGCTTGCCCTACACCTCGGACAACGTTACAACACCATACGACGAGTACCCCCGATACCCGTTGGAAACACTTGTTGATAATGGAGGGGACTGCGAGGACACCTCCATTCTCACAGCGTCCTTACTGGAATCAATGAACTATGATCTCATTTTGATTAATCCTCCAGGACACATGGCGGTGGGGGTCAACGTGGATACTTATGGGAGCTACTGGACATTTGATGAGAAACAATACTATTACTTGGAGACAACATCAGTGGGATGGGAGATAGGGGATATCCCCGACGATTACAACGGGGTTTCAGCGTATCTGTATGAACTGGCACCAATCCCGATATGTACACAAAACTGGACAGCGTCATGGAAAGGGACATCTCAGATAGAGATCAGTATCACTGTCACGAACGAAGGGACAGCCATGGCATCGGACATCAGGGTTTACGCATCGTTTGACGCTGGCGAAGAATACGTCTGGAATGAAGAGGAGAGCACCCCATTCAGTCTCAACATTGGAAACAGCTACTCAGTAACACTAGTGTTGGATATCCCAAGAAATGAAAACACTCGTCTGATTATTGGAATCATAGACGTAGACGGATACTCGATGGATGAAAGTTATTCAAATTGGTTTGATACGTGAGTCAAGTTAATTCCGAGATTCCCTTTTAATCGCCGGTGCTCTTGAGAACGGAGGGCTCGAACATGAGCACGACGCTTGCCTTATCTGCCCCCGGTTTGTGCTCAACTCCCTTTGGTATCATGCATAGCTGCCCCTCGGCGAGCTCGATGGTGTCCTGACCCTTTATCTGGATCTGGATTGAGCCACGATGAACAAGGAACAACTCGTCCTCGTCTTCGTGCTTGTGCCAATGATACTCGCCGTGGAAGATTGCCGCCCGTATGACCTGGTTGTTGATGTACGCGATATCAATGGGACTCCACGGCTTCTCTATCGTCCTTATCTTCTCCTCAAGGTCGATGACGGGAATCATGGTTCAGACTCAGTATTTGGCCTTAAACAGGTTTCCTTCATTAACTTTATATGAACCATCAACCGTTAACTCGCCTTACATGTTGAGCGGTGGCAAGTATTGGGGGGCATTAACAAGTTACGTGACAGCCTATCCTTCCGCGGCAACGTCCCGGGACTATTTATAAGTGGCATCATCGAGTGCTCCGCTTGGCACATGTACGAGCTCGTCTGGCAGCCATACATGATCAGCCTCGGCGGCTCGGTCCCGTTAATCGGGCTGATAATGAGCATCTGGCCCGCATTCAACTCGTTGCTCCAGCTGGTGACAGGTGAGTTCGCGGACAGCAGGGGGAGGAAAACCGCCCTGAACTATTACTACATCTTCACCATCATCGGTTTGATCATCGCGGTCGTGGCTAAGAACTGGGTCTACTTCATTATCGTTAATATCCTCTTCGGCATCGCCGACGCCCTAGATGGCCCGTCATTCAGTCCCATGTTCGCCGAGTCTGTGCCTAAGGAGAAGATGGCCGTGGCAATGAGTATGATCACCCTCATATGGAGCATTCCCGGTTTCTACGGGAAAGCCCTCGGGGGCTATCTGGGGGACAGGCTTGGAAACCAGCAGGTAATCTACATAGTCCTGGGGGCAGTAATTGTAGCGGCACTGTGGTTCTACTTCACCACGGAGGAGACCCTAACGGAGAAGAAGCCGTTCAGGTTTAGCGCCGTGCTCAGGAACATTAAGGGAATCGCCAGACCAGAGGGCAGGCTCGTGCCGTTCTACCTAGTCTCGATATTGGACCGGTTCGGCTGGATGATAAACTCGGGCATACTGGTCACCATGTTCACCCAGGAGTTCGGGTTTAGTCTCACCGAGATAGGGATACTGCTGACCGTTGAGATGGCGGCCATGACACTAGCAAGCATTCCGATAGGAAGGGCGCTGGACAGGTACAGCAACAGGAACGGGATCATAGCTGCCCTCATATTATCCGTCATTGTGTTCAGCGGTTATTCATTGACCTCCAGCTACAGTGCGCTGATGGCGTTACAGGTGGTCAAGGAAGTCACGATCGGTCTCTGGGAAACATCCATA
>JAUWLH010000039.1 GCA_030613835.1 Candidatus Bathyarchaeota archaeon
AAACTAGAGAAGGAACAACAATGAAGATCACAACCAGGCAGATACTCATCACGGTCTTACTAGCTGTGAGCATGGGGCTCGCCTACGATAGCATGACTAACTACATGAACCCGTACATTTCCGTTGCGGAGGTAACCTCCAGCCCATCAAAGTACATGGGTAAGAGTCTGCAGGTCATCGGCGTGGTTGAGCCTGGCTCCTTAGAGTTGACGAACGACGGGAGCCTCAACTTTGTTCTCATAGATGAAACGGGTAGCAGCATCAAGGTCACTTACAGGGGCATACCCCCCAATAACATGGAAGACGAGGGGAACAGCGTCGTGGTCCTCGGAGAAATGGGAGCTAACGGAGAGATTCAATCAGAGGAGCTTCTCGTAAAGTGCCCATCAAAGTACGAGGGGGAAGAGGAGGATACTGGAATCTCACACGTGTTCCTCACCGCAATGGGCATTGCTGTCCTCGGAATAGGTTACCTAGTTATAACCATGTTCTACAAGAAGTAGTAAGGTATCTGTGATGACCGAGGTCGTGAGGGTAGTTGACGTCACCAAGAACTTTGGGCATATTAAGGCCCTTCGAGGCATTTCTTTAAACTTCACGAAGGGACAGAAAACTAGCTTCCTCGGCCCTAATGGTGCCGGTAAAACCACTCTTCTCAGGATCATTGCGACTCAGATGGTTCCCTCATCGGGAGAGGTTCTTGTGATGGGCGAGAACGCTCACTTGAACCGTGAAAAGGCAAAGAGAAGCATCGGGGTAGTGGGGCACAGGAGCTTTCTGTACGATGAGCTAACAGTTCTGGAGAACCTAAAATTCTATGGGAGTTTCCTTGATGTTACAGAATCGGAGTTTGATAGGGTCCTCAAGATAACGGACATCGAGAGATGGAAGGACACAAAAACCGGGCACCTATCATATGGGCTCAGGAAGCGTGGCGATATCTCAAGGGCTCTCTTAGGTAGCCCAGCGATCCTGCTGTTGGACGAGTTCTTTGCTGGGCTTGACCAGGAGACGTCAGGGGCACTGGTAACGTACATGGAAGGGCTAAAGGACCAGACGATCATCACGACATCCCACACGCCCGAGCTAATCAACAGTTTCTGTCACAGGTCGATTCACATTCGGCGTGGTTTAATCGAGAAGGATGTGCAGCTAAGATGAGTGATAGCACGCTAAGTGATGCATTAAAGCTGGCGCGTAAGGACATCATCGTCGAGCTCAGGCGACCTCACGAGCTTTTATCGATTATCGCTTTCACACTGTCATCAATAATAGTGAGCAGTTTCTCGTGGAGAACTATCCTAAGGCTGGACCCATTGGTCATCTCCGCGGCCATGTGGGTAGTAATATTCTTCTCAAGCATCCTGGTGCTCACCACCAGCTTCGCCAGGGAGGTTGACCGTGGCACAATCGATGGCCTTAGGAGCATCCCATGCGCCCCCACGGCGGTGCTTGCGGGAAAGATGATCTACGGGATCGTTACCCTGGTGATAGTTCTGCTCTCGCTTATTTTCTCGTCCCTGCTCTTCCTCAACTTGGACACCGCGCTCATATCTGGGCTTATAGTCATTTTCACGATCGGAGCAATTGATTTCGCTTTGATGGGCTCCATGATGTCAGCCGTGCTCATGTACTCTGAGGGAAAGAACTTGCTTCTAGCGTTCCTTTTCTTCCCGGTGAGCGTCCCCATTCTTTTACCGGGTATTCAGGCATGCGCAAAAATACTGGCAGGGGAGGGACTTTTGGCCACGATCCCGGAGATACGCCTACTCTTCGCCTTCATGCTTGCCGTCATCGCGGCATCGATGTTGCTGTTCCAGGAAATCTTCCTAGAGTAGGATTTACTCTTTCGGGGAATTCTTCCTGGCCAATAACTCATCTGAGGCTCTCAGCCCATCTATCAAGGTCTTGTCTGGCCTGTTCCTCATGGTGATTGAGAGCACGATTATAGTTATCTCGAACAGGATATAGAACGGGATGGTCATGAGGATCATCGAGACCGGGGTAGGGTCCGGTGTTAACACGGCAGTGAGTATTGATAACCCGACGAACAGGTGCCTCCTCATGGATTTGAGTTCCTCGACGAGGACGAGGTCAAGCTGGACAAGGAAGTATATCACTATGGGGAATGTGTAAAGCAGTCCTGACCCGAGTAACCCGAAGGTTACCACGTCAAAAAAGTCCTTAACGGCATAGAATGGCATGACCCGTGTCTGGTAAACGAACTTGTACAGCACCGAGAAGGTCGTGGGAACTATCACATAGTAGGAGTAAGCAGCACCGAACAGGAACAACCCCATGAATACTATGACAAACGTGAATATGCTCTTCTTCTCGTTCTCATAGATAGCAGGCGCGATGAACCCATAGACCTGATAGGCTAGATATGGCAATGTTACCACGAAACTGAGTGCGAACGATAGTGACATGTAGATATAGAAGCTGTCAAGCCAGTTGAACGCGATAAGGGTAACCCCATCAGGGAGCAGCGTGTCTTGAATGTACTCCATTAAGACCGTGACAAGCAACTCGTAATCGTTAAAATCCAGCCGAGTTAGTTTCGAGAGATCCGCTGGCAGGGACATCACCACAACAATAGAGAATACCATCATGTACACTATCTTTCTCAGACGTGACATTAGCTCCTCGAAGTGAACCCAGACATCGGACTCGAAAAACTCGGCCATAGGGGACACCGAAGAAAGATTTAGGATGCTTCCTCTTTAGAAGCGGCTTTTACGATGTCCTGGGCGATATCGCTTAATTCCCTGCCCTCGACCTCGATTCCCAGCTTCTTCGCGGCGTCTATGATGGCCTGCCTTTCATCGTTTTCCTTTCGCACTTTCTCATCTATGTACTGTGTGGGCGCCTGTGTGGCCTTGTTGAACTCTCTCGCAGCCTCTCCCATTGATCGTGCGAGTTCTGGGAGCTTCCTGCCTCCGAAGAGTAGCAGTACAATAAACAAGATGAATAATAGCTCTGTGTTGCCTGTCATTTATTATTCCTCGCTAAGAGTCGGTTGTCTATGGAATAAAAGGGTTTAGCCTTCCTTTCTTCTCTCCCGGTTGATCTGTTTTGACGCATTTTCTATATCTCCTTATTATCCTTGATTATCTTACTGAGAACCTTCTTTCTTGTGACGATGGAAGCTGAGTCCACCCAGAGGACCCCTTCTTCTCCTCTGATCCTCTTAATCATCCTGTATAGCTCGTTCTCGTCTGTCGTGCAGGCGGTCAGGATCATGTCGTAATTGCCCATGGTCAGGAAAACGTTGCAGATGTCATCCATATCCGTAAGTCGCTCAATGACCTGGTTACTGTCGTAATCTCCCGTGGTCTTTACAAGAAGGACGGCCCTGGTTCCTTTACCAAGCTCATCGTCCTCGATAATGCTGACATATGCCTTGATGATGTTGTTCTCCTCAAGTTTCTTGATCTTGCGCGATACGGTAGCGGGACTGATCTCCAACCGCTTCGCTATATTCCTGATAGAGGCTCTTCCATCCATTTTTAGTATCCGCAGTATATGCCTGTCCACTTCGTCAGCGATTCCCAAGTTAGCTTCAATTTCTGCTCCCAAGATATATGCCTTTGCCAAATAGTCGTCCTATATGTTACAATAAATACGTGAATATTGAACATTACATACTTTCAAGGGTCAATATTGAAACAAAACTTATATTCTCGGCACATAGCTTTGCAGGTATCACCAAAGTGAATATCATGACAGAAGAAGTATCAAGACGTGATTTCGTAAAGATGGCAGGCGCAGCCATCGGTGGAATCGCACTAGGAGCAGTCGGCGGTTACTCACTAGTCTCTGGAAAAGAGACAATAATCATACAGGAAGTGCCACTGGAGGTGCCTGAGCACCCATGGATTTACACAAAGATTGATCCAGAAGCAGCCGCGAAAAGGAGCTACGAGGCCTTTTTCCAAGGCGGATGTGCCTATGGCGTTTTCGAGGGAATCATTGGGGAGCTTAGGGAACAAGTCGGTCACCCATACACAGCTATACCGACAAAGTTGGCCGTCTTCGGAAAGGGCGGAGTGGTCGGATGGGGTACACTTTGCGGCGTTCTTAACGGCGCGGGAATGGCAATTAACACGGTAACAAACAACTTGGGCTTAGTAAACGAGGTTATGGGCTACTACAGTAACACAGCTTTCCCGATCTACGAGCCCGAGGTAGCAACAAAGGTCGAGGGAGAATTAACAAAGTCGGTCTCAGGCTCTCCACTATGCCACGCATCGGTTACCCAGTGGTGTGGCGCCTCGGGATTCGAGGAGAACTCCCCAGAACGAGCTGAGAGATGTGGAAGAATAGTTGCAGACATTACAAAGAAGACAGTCGAGATGTTAAACGACTTAGCTGACGAGAACTTTGTCGCGGCCTACGCGGTTCCTGACAGCGTGATCGGGTGCAACTCATGCCACGGCCCAGACGGCGCGTTGAACAATGTGATGTCAAAGATGGACTGTGACAGCTGCCACACTGACCAACACACTAACTAATCTCATAGTCTGTTTATCGTTTTTTTATTTTTTTTAATAATTTCTTGAAAAAATAGCATTAACGAAGATATGTTGAAGAAACGAAACAAGTGGGAAATTATTGATGTCTATATTACTTTGATTGATAAAAAAATTGGGATATTATCCCAGTTAATGGAAGATGAGCTCGATGTAGACCTCGATGGGGTTGGTTATCAGAGCAGGCCAAATGCCGAATATCACGCTAAGCGCGCTCAACGCGAGCAGCGTTATAGCCATTGCCTTGGGCACGGGTAATACATCCTTGAGTTTCTCGGGCAGCTCGCCGTAGTAGATTTTCCAGATGGCCCCGAACTCGTATCCCAGCGTAACTAAAGTTGCCACGCTTCCAGCCATTATCGCTACGAACAGTTCCATGAAACCGGTTTCGAATCCTCTGACCATGGCCCCGCTCAGCAGTATGAACTTGCTCTTGAAGCCTACCGCTGGGGGTACGCCTCCGATGGTTAGGAATCCCGCCATGGTGGCCAAGATTGCTATTGGTAGTTTCTCAGCTAGTCCACCCATCTTGCTCATGTCCCTGGTGCCTGTCCTGAAAAGGAGCGCCCCTGAGACCATGAAAAGCAGGCCGATTGCCAGTCCGTGGCTGATGCTGTAAGAGATGGACCCCAGTACACCGTTAGCGACGTACGTGAAGACGCCTAGGACACAATAGTTCATCTGACTCATGCTCAGGTAGGCCACTAGACGCTTGGTATCCGTCTGTACTAGAGCCATTACGCCAGCGTAGAGTATGGTGGCCAGTGCCCACAACATGAACCATCCGCTGATTCCTTGCAGAACAGGTTGGAATGGTGGTAGTAGTCGTGCCATGGTGTATGTGCTCAGCATTACAGAGGTGGCTCCTAGAACTGCGCTCACCGGTGCAGGTGACTCGCTGTATGTATCTGGCATCCATCCGTGGAAACCGAGTGCGCCAATTTTCACGAATAATCCTAGGCTAAACGCCAGTCCTACCCAGAACGATCCCGCCTGATTCGCGATGTGTGTCAGGTCCGCTATCTCGAAGCTACCAGTTAGCCAGAATGATCCCAGTATACCGATGAGGAATATACCTCCACCAAAATGTGTCCACAGGAAGTAGAGCATGCTGTTTCGTTTACGGTCTCCGTATCCGAAGAGCAGGATCAGTAGCCATGAGAAGACTAGGGCTAGTTCGAAGAACATGAAGAACTCGATGAGGTTTGTGGAGAGCATGCATCCGGCTACGCTTCCGCCGTATAACAGGAAGAATGTGTAGAACCTTGCATAGTTCTCGTTACTCTCCTCGATATCGTCTAGGCTGAACCTTTTCTCCATGTAGGGCATGCTGAACAGCGTCGCGCCTGTAAAGACGAATATGTACGTGAACACCATCGGGATGCTCAGTCCGTCCGCCATGAAGCCGAGTGTCAGTTTTACGGGTTCCGCGACCCAGTTGTATTCCTCGATTAGAGCCTCATGTGTTACGACGGTGAATAGGCTCCCGAATACCACAGTGGATAGTAGGAATATGCCAAGGACTATCCAACTGACCCTCTTTCCAACGTTTCTACCGACTAGATAGACAATGGGTGCTGGCAGGAAAGCCGCCAAGATTACCATGAATAGTATGTTGTTTATCATTTCATTCACCTCATGATAGTAGCCCTGCTACTACCTCCATTAGTGGGTCTAGGATTGGTCTTGGGTATATGCCAATCAGTATGGATAGCACGCAAAGCAGGATCATGGGGACTGTCATCACCCATCCTGCCTCCTTGGTATCCTTCAAGTGCTCTGGCAACGGGCCATAGAAGATCTGCCTCATGGTCCACATAGTGTAAGCCACCGTCAACGCAGTGGATAGTATGGCTGCGAGGGCCAACAGGAAATTACCTGAGATGGCTCCGATCCCCGGTTCAAAGGCGCCCATGTAGATCATCATCTTGGACGGGAACCCGATGGTTGGGGGTATCCCTGAGATACTCATGGCTCCTATCATGAAAGCGAGGGCGGTTATTGGCATCTTGTCGGCTAGTCCGCCGAGCTGCCTGATGTCTCTGATCCCTGTCTGGTGCATGATGGTTCCTACACTAAGGAACAGAACCGCCTTTCCAAGCCCGTGACTGATGTAGTGCATCATTGCCCCGGTGACCCCCATGGTGCCCGCGCTGGCGATGCCGATGAATATGTATCCCATCTGGCTCATGCTGGAATACGCCAGTAGACGCTTGATATCCGTCTGGGCCATGACCATAAACCCTCCGTAGAGCATTGTGGCAAAGCCCCAGATGAACAGCAACGTAAAGTTGGCGTCAATTACCCCGGTTATGGGCAGTAGCAACCTTACGATTGCGTATGCCGCTAATCCGATCATGGCGGGGCTCAGCAGGGCGCTGATGGGTGTGGGTGCCTCCGCGTGCGCGAAGGGTAGCCAGATGTGGAGCCCGAACATTGCCATCTTTACTGTCAAGCCTAGCAGCATACTGATTACGACGAAACCCGCGTATCTGTTTCCTGCTAGGGAAGCGAGGGCGGAGATTTCGAATGTCCCTGTTAGCGCGAACGCTGAAAGGGCTCCAGTTACAAAGATGACTGCTCCCACGATGGACCATAGAAGATACATGAGGGCGATCTTTTCACGCTCGCCTGAGCCGTACACGTTGATGAGCGCCCATGAGGGTATGATCATCAACTCGAAGAAGAAGTAGAACTCGAACAGATTCGTACTGAGCACCACCCCCAGCATGCTGGTGATGTAGGCAAGGTAAAGAGCGTAGTATGTGGCGTGTGCCTTTGGGTTCTCCTGGTGATGGTACTGCTCATGGATGCTGTGATCCATATAAGCGTTGGAGTATATCACCATAATCACTCCCAGCACAGAGACCGTCAATGCGATAGGTATGCTAAGGCCGTCGGCGTAGAGCCCAAAGACAATACCTGGAAGCCAAGTTATGTACTCGCCAACCGGGTTTTCCGCCACGCTCCCAAGGAGGCTGGCGAAGTAAACTGTACTGTAAAGTAGTGGAACTAGTGCTACCCAGCTTGCCTTCTTGCCTATGCTCCTTCCCGCGAAGTAGACTATGGGCATGAAGACAATTGGGAGGAGAACGGCTAACCAAAGTGATCCGAACATTTTAGGTACCTCCATTGAGCAGCATACCGAATATTATTGCCAGTAGCATGATCACAATGTAGAGTATGTTCATGCTCAGCAATCCGGTCTGGCTCTTCTTTGCTTTATGATATATACTGATGACGGCGGCTGGGAAGCTGGTGTTGATGAGGCCAAATATGGCTCCCTCCTCAACCACCTCGTACATAACGTCGCTTGCAGACTGTGTAGCAGATGCGACAGCGTCGCTCAACGGGATCAGGACCTTTGCCTCGAAGCCGTTATAGAGGGCATGTGTCAAACCCAGTGTACCGTCAACGAAGACCCTGTAGAAGAAGGCGTTCATGTACCACCTGTTCCATAAGAAGTTGTGGATAGATTTCCTTATGCTGCTCTTCTGGACCCAGGTCCAGGAATCCCAGTTCTTGGTCCAGTAAAAGTTGTAGCCAAGGAAACCGCCAACGCTCAAAGCCAATGCGCTCAGCCCTGCCCCTATCCATTTGGTCGTGGCACTGATGTGTGGCACATGCAAGTTTTCCGCGACCTCATGAGGTAGCAATACCTCTACCATGTGGTGAAGCTGCTTCTCGATGAAGACCTCCGGGTTAAGACTTGGGTAGAACACCCCGGCTAATCCCAGAACTCCCGTTATTATGAATAATCCAACAAGTATGGCGATGGGCCATATCATCACGTTGGGTGACTCATGCGGGGCATGTCCATGGTGCTCCAGGTCCTGTATGAACTCACTTGCCTCCCCCCGGAAGGTCAAGCTAATAAACCGTATGCTGTATGCGAACGTCATGGCCGCGGAGACCACTCCAACGCCCAGGAGGACGTATGCCAACGGGGTTCCAGCCTGCATTGCCGCCAGGAACACCGCATCCTTGCTCCAGAACCCACTGAATGGCGGGACCCCGGATAAGCTTAGGGTCGCCAATCCCATGAGGATGTACGTCCACTTCATGTACTTCTTCAGTCCACCCATGTTGAACGTGTAGATTGTGTGGACTGAGTGTATCACCGACCCCGCTCCGAGGAACAACGCCGCCTTGAACATGGCATGACTAGCAAGGTGATAGATTCCCGCTGTCAAACCCGGAAGGTACGCATCCTTGCTGAACCCGGACAGCCCCAGACCCAGCATCATGTAACCAATCTGGCTTACCGTAGAGTACGCCAAGATCTTCTTAAGCTCAACGGCTACCAGCGCCTGACTTGCAGCCAGGAAACAGGTGAATGCACCTACAATCGCAATTGTTATAAAATATACCTGCGCCTCGGGAAGGTGCAACGTCCATGTTCCAACATAGAATATTGGACTCATTCTTGCGACTAGGTATACGCCCGCCTTGACCATGGTGGCCGCGTGGATAAGCGCTGATACGCTGGTGGGACCAGCCATGGCCTCAGGAAGCCACTCGTGGAGCGGGAACTGAGCCGACTTTCCGATGGGACCTCCAAGTAGTAGTACCCCGAACAAGGCTACCAAGCCGGGGACGCTGGCCATTTGGGTGAGCCATACCTCGCTGGTTTGCATTAGTTCTACGTAGTTGAATGTGCCTGCGAAGTAGTACAGTATGAAGATGGCTGCCAGGATTAGCACGTCACCGATGCCGGTGACCACGAATGCCTTCATGCCGGCGTGGCTTGGTGGATACATCTCGGTTGGAGGTGGACCTCCCAGCCATCTTTCCTTTTTGTCTCGGTAATAGTAGCCGATCAACCCGTAGCTACAGATGCCTACTCCTTCCCAGCCGATCATGGTCATGACCAGGTTGTCGGCTAGTACCAGTAGAAGCATGCTTCCTATGAAGTATAGGAACAAGAACCAGTAACGAGTGAGTCCCTCGTCCCCATGCATGTAACTGATGCTGTAGACCACGATTAGGAAGCTGATGAGAGCTACCACATTACAGATGATGATGCTCAACGGGTCAACCAAGACTCCGAAGTCAAGTGGGGTGCCATTGGGCAGTGTCATCCATGTAATTAGTTTGATATCTCCGGGGGTGTGTCCCTCAAAGAGATAGGGAATCATCATCGCGGCTGAGACGACTGCCGAGAACGCGAAAGCGACGGCCCCGTAGTCTCTAACTTTGTTGTTGATCCTTCCTAGTACGGGCATCATTAGTGCCCCGAATATTGGCAGCATCCAAGCAAGGAATGGCCATGGATGTTCCAGAATTATCTCTATTACGCTCATTATAGAACAGCTCCTATGTAGTTGCCAAGTCCCTCTATCAGGGACTTTGAGGCTTCAGATGCGAAGCCCACTATCGGGCCGGGGTAGAACCCAAGCACGATGATGAGCACGGCCATTACCATGCCCACTCCCACCATCAGCAGGGGGGCTTCCTTTGCCTCGATGGTATCCTCTGTTCTCTTGGAGAGCAGAGTGATCAAGACTCGGAGATAGTAAGCCATGCTTAGGGTGCTGTTGAGTACCCCCGCTAACGCCAGTATGGAAATTCCCGCTCCTATCGATGCGTTGAACAGGATGAACTTGCTGATGAACCCGCTTGTGCCGGGTACGCCGCCGAGACCCATGAACGCCACGAAGATTGATAGTGTTGTCCATGGCATCATCCTTCCCACACCCTTTAACTTGTTGATGTCTCGGGTGCCCGTCTCGTGGACTATACTGCCCACAGATAGGAAAGCCATCCCCTTCATGAGGGAGTGGTTGAAGATGTGCAGGAAAGTGCCTAGCAGTCCATAGGTCAGACCAGATGAAATGCCGATAAGCATGTAACCAACCTGTCCGATGCTGCTGTATGCCAGCATCCTCTTCAAGTCGTTCTGGCGGAG
>JAUWLH010000220.1 GCA_030613835.1 Candidatus Bathyarchaeota archaeon
ATCAAGATAGGTGAAGAAGTTGAGAAGTACGGGCCAAACATTGTGGTTACACCGGATACAAAAAGCATCACTGTACCTTATGGGAGCGTGACCGTTGGGAGCTCAACCTTCAATGAGGCGGAACTCAAGAATCTGGAGACCATCCCAAACGCCGTTAACATCAGGATAGTCTCACCGAAGTTGTTCGGCCAGATCGAGTACGATGAGTCCAATCTTCTCATGGTCGGAGTGAAAGCCGACGATGAGAGGCTCCTCAAGGTCTGGTGGGACATCAACGGCAAGATACCTGAACCGGGAAGCGATGAGACGCTATTGGGCGCGGAGGTATACAGGGCGCTAGAGCTCTCATTAGGGTCATCTATTGACCTGAACGGTAGGACTTTCACGGTGGTAGGCTACCTGTCCGAGACAGGCTCGAATGATGACTACACCGTCTTCGTGCCCCTCGCGACCGCCCAGGAGATGATGGGCTTACCCGGGAAGGTCAGCGTAGTTGATATCGGAGCACTTTGCTCGGATTGCCCAGTCGAGGACATCTCCCAACAGATAATAGACGCAATTCCTGGAGTCAAGGCCACGCCAGTCAAGCAGGCCGTTGAGACCAAGATGATGGCCGTCGAGCAGGCGGCCAACTTCTCTCTGGGGTTAGCCTCCGTTGTCCTTGTCGCGGGATGTATCGGCGTCATGAACACGATGGTCTCATCCGTCCACCAGAGGAGGAGGGAGATCGGCGTGTTCCTGAGCCTGGGAGCGGACGACATCTTCGTGTACAGGATCTTCCTGTTCGAGGCTGTCCTGCTTGGACTGGTGGGAGGCTTGCTGGGTGCGGGACTGGGAGTAGCCTCATCGGTTCTACTCGGACCTCTGGTGTTGTCCACAGCAACCAGCATCAGCAACGTCCCAACATTCGTGGTCCCCCTATCGCTTGCCATCTCGGTGGTGTCTTGCCTTGTCGCGAGCCTATACCCGACGTGGAGGGCCACAAAGATAGACCCAGTGAGCGCATTGAAGGCGATTTAGATGATAGAGGTAAGCGACGTAACTAAAAGTTACATTATAGGCGGGAACCAGATCAATGCCCTCGACAGCGTGAGCCTTGAGATCAGTGAAGGGGACTTCATTGCGGTTACCGGGCCCAGCGGGAGCGGAAAGTCCACCTTACTGTACACACTTGGCGGGCTTCTGACCCCGAACACAGGTAGGATCCTTGTCAATGAATCGGACATCTACAGTTTGAACCAGCGCCAGAGGGCAAAGTTCAGGAGGGACAACGTGGGATTCATATTCCAGACATTTGAGCTACTCCCGTATCTGACAGCGTTGGAGAACGTGATGCTTCCACTGTCCATTGACGGCGTGAGCAGCTGGGAACAGGAAGATAGGGCCTACAATAGCCTTGAGAAAGTGGGGCTTGATGAACGGGCTGACCACAAGCCGACCGAGCTAAGCGGCGGCGAGCAGCAACGAGTAGCTGTGGCGAGGGGGCTGGTGAACGATCCAAAGATACTTCTGGCCGACGAGCCCACGGGAAACCTGGACCAGAAGACGGGGGATGGGATAATGGGGCTGCTATCCGACCTCAACGAGGAGGGGCAGACAATAGTATTCGTAACCCATGACATATCGAGGACGGGGATCGCCAACAAGGTCATCGGTATGGTTGATGGGAGTATTAAAACGATAAACAACAGAGATGAATAGAATGGGAAAGAAAAAGAGCAGGAAGAATAGGAACAAGAGAAAAAGGCAGCAGCAGGAACAGAGCAGCGGTATGAACAGGAACAACATGGTGATGGGGGCTATCCTAGTAATCGTACTGGGTTACTGGGGGGTTAGCCAACTGGGAGGAAATGATTTCCCAGCCGAGTTAGCCGGCGTGTTCTACGACAACGCTGTAATCTCACCGGAGACGGGTAGGGTGACAGTTCCCGAGGATGTCGTTGAGATGAACAAGCTGACATTCGTGGACATCAAGCTGGACAGCAGGACGGAGAATTTCACCTACATCGGTAGGGAGATTGACCTGACGACCTACAGGGACGCGGAGTACCTGCCGTTGATAATCATATCAACGCCCAAGGGAAAGATGATCTCAGGCATCCGTGTGTGTGAGCCATGCCTATCGTTCAGCTTCCACATGGTAGAGGGTAAATACCTAAGATGCGATGCATGCGGGACCATATGGGACATCGAGACCCTTCAGGGACTCTCAGGTGGATGCATGAACTATCCGCCACCCAAGCTGACAACGGGCGTAATGAACGGAATAGTCATCGAGGCTGGCTCGACCGGTCTGGATTTCTAGTCCTAAACCATTTTTTTACATTTTTTTCTTCTGCAAGCCAATTTTTAAATTCGAATCATCCTACACTGTGTAGGTTGTGAGACCTCACATGAAACCAAAAGAAGTAGCATCAAGGCTGAACGAGAACGAGCGGAAGTTGCTCCACGCCCTCAGCGGCGGGGAGACGGCTACGACAGAAAAACTATCCAAACTCACGGGGCTCGGCAGGGACGCGGTTGAGAAGGCATCCGATTGGGCCATGACGAAGGGCGTAGTAGAGTTTAGTGAAGAGGTCTCACGTTTTACATCCCTCACCGACGAGGGAGATGTCTATTCGAACAAAGGTCTGCCGGAGCAGAACCTGCGGAAAACCCTGGTCGACGGAGGAATGTCCATCGCCGACCTGAAGAGGAACTTCGAGAACCTGAACATAGCCCTAGCCTGGATTAGGAGAAACGGGTGGGCTAACATCGAGAAGGGCGTTATCAGCCTTACAGACAAGGGAAGGGGAGTCAAGTCTACCCCGGAGGAGGCCGCGTTGAAGGCCATTAAGGCAGGTGAGCCAGTTGACGAGGATGTGCTGGACCAGTTGGTGAAGAGGAAGTTGGCCATAGTCACGGAATCCACGGTGCGTTATGTCAAGATCACCGAGTTCGGCAAACAGGTTCTCCCGGAGCTATCAGAGCTAGAGACGGTTAATATAATCACACAGCTGACCCCCGAGCTTTTGGCCACGGGTGGCTGGAAGGGTTCAAGGTTCCAGGAGTACGATGTATCGCTACCTGTGCCCAACACGCAGCCCGGCAAGCGTCACTTCATCAGCCAGGTAATAGATTACATCAGGAGGTTCTGGGTCGAGCTTGGCTTCAAGGAGATGAAGGGAGAGTACCTTGAGCTCAACTTTTGGAACTTTGACGCATTGTACCAGCCGCAGGACCACCCCGCGAGGGACCTTGCGGACACCTTCTATATGAAGACACCGTACAAGGGACACCTTCCTGATGCCAAGATGGTGGAGAGGGTCAAGCAGACACATGAG
>JAUWLH010000190.1 GCA_030613835.1 Candidatus Bathyarchaeota archaeon
CCAAGATCAAAGCCAACGAAAAACAGCATGATGAGCGACTTGGGGAACTCCAAAGAGAACAGAAAGAATCCTTCAACATCATTGCATATTACTCAAATATGTTATGGGTTCTCTCTCGCACAAAAACCCATGTACTCAGAGGCAGGATAATCAGTGTAATAAAAGGATACATCCCAGACAATAAAATAGAGGATCTCCGTGAAGCAATCGAAGAGGTTGAGAAACAGATTGGTGAAAGATTCTTCGTAGAAGTCTCAGAACTAGGTGAGGGCGATGAGCATGCCCCTGTTCCTGAGATTGACTTCAAGTCAGACATGCTGCAGCCTCTGTGGATTCTCACAAGGCTCAGGGGATGGCCTTCAGCGGGGGAATTGAATCCAGGCTACATTTCTGTGCTGGTCTTTTGTTTCCAGTTTGGTCTCATGTTCGGGGACATTGGTCAGGGGTTGGTATTTCTGGCGCTTGGACTTGCATTGAACAGCAAGTTTAAGGAGGGTATGATGAAGTACCTGTTCGCGCTCTTTATCCCAATGGGCATCGCGGCCATAACCTTCGGGTTCATGTATGACTCGATATTCCTGTACGAGCACGCGATCTCGCATTGGCTACACGATGCGCATATAACGCTACCTTTTAACTACCCGATCATGCCAAACCCGTTGCACCAGACGGGTGAGCTGATGAACCTCATCTTCATGATAGGGGCAATCGAGCTTGTGTTTGGATCGCTGCTTGGCGCTTACAACGCTTTCAAGGCAAAGAATTACGCCGGAATGCTCGGAGAGCACGGCTTCGGAATGGGTCTTTACGTTACCGGCCTATACTTGAGCGCGTCCACCATGTTCACGGAGGGCCTCGACATCATGCTGGTTGTTGCAGGATTCCCGTTCAAGCTAATGCTTCTTGGTATGGGGCTAAGCTTTGTTGAGCCTATGATTCACAGCTTGATGCATGGACACGGCATTGGCGGCGTGGAGGCGATCGGTGAGGGCATCGGCGGTCTGCTGATGACCTTCGTTGAGGGGCTGGCAAACATGTTCAGCTTCCTCCGGATTGCTGCGTTCGCAATTGCACACGTGAGTCTATCAGGCGCAGGCGAGTCATTGGGTCATGCGATCAACAATCCCATTGCCGGTATGGTTATCATGAACGTTATTGCGCTGACATTCGAGTTCGTCTCAAGTGGAGTACAAAGCGTCAGGCTGCTCTATTACGAATTCATGGGCAAGTTCTTCCACGGCGAGGGTATACGGTTCAAACCCTTTACCATCCGCCCGCCAAAAACCTTGGCAGAGTAAATATTCTATATTCCTTTAATTTTAAATTTTTTTTTATCTGGAAAAGATTATATGTACTCGAACCGACTTACGCAAAGAAAAGGTGAGAAGTGACGAAACGTCTGATCTCACTCTGATCGAAGACGGAGACTGTCTAAGAATGTTGGAAAATGCGATACTTGCTGTGGTGGGTGCTCTCTTTGTGGGAGTATACGCTATGTCACAAGGTGCAGTGATCAACGCTTCTGCTGAAATGGAAGGCAAGAGCACCCCATGGGGAGCAGGTCTAACTGCTTTCGGTGGGTTCACGATCATTCTAAGTATTATGTTAATGATTATCTTAATTTTTGGAGGAGGTGAAGGTGTTATGATTCCAGAATCTGCATGGCCTTTGCTGACCAGTGCACTAACCATGATCGGGGCTGCTTTTGCATCTGCCCTCTGTATCATGGTTGCTGCTAAAGCCGGAGCTGACATGCTCATGGAGAGACCAGAGTTATCCATCTGGGCCCTCCTGTTCATTGCTCTAGGTGAAGGTCTGGCAATTTATGGTCTGATCATAGCCATCCTACTAAGCGGTTAACCACCACCCTCAGGTGGATGATACACTTCTTTTTTTTTCAATTCGCGAAATCATGACTACCCAAATAATGTAAACTTTAACGGATATACAAATACTCGTTGAAAAAGCTTATAATATTAACACATTCATTAAAGCACACATAGCGATTAGTTGCAACCATCAGAGGAATGTATGATGAAGTTCAAAGCGTTTGTTTACGTGACCCTCAAGAAGGGTTACAGTGACCCCGAGGGGGACACCACGGCCGATGCCCTCAAGGGACTAGGCTACCCAGTCAAGACTGTAAGGGCAAGCAAGGCTTACGAAGTCGTTTTCGAGGCGGAAGGAAAAGAGAAAGCTGAGGTGCTTATAGACGAGATGTGTAGGAGACTCCTCACGAACCCGATCAAAGACGATTACAGGCACGAGCTAAGTGAGCTGTGATGAGCAGGGTAACCGAGAGTAACCTGCCTTTCAGCCACCACCTCGTCGATCTCATGAACGCCACGGACGATGAGCTCATGGAGATCAGGGAGACCCTTGGGCTGGGACTCAGCCTGGACGAGCTCAGGTACATCCACGACCACTACGTCCTCCTTGAGAGGAAGGCCACCGACCTTGAGCTGCAGACCTTCGACCAGACCATGAGCGAGCACTGTAGCCACAAGACCTTCGCGGGGACCATTGACACCCCCGAGGGCAGGATCAACGGTCTCCTCAAGACATATTTCAAGAGCCTCATCGATGAGCTGGAGCCCGAGTGGTGTTTCAGCGTTTTCGAGGACAACGCAGGCTTGGTGGATTTCACCGATGATGTCACCATCGCCATCAAGGTTGAGACGCATAACCACCCTAGCGCCATCGAGCCCTTCGGGGGGGCAGCTACCGGTCTGGGTGGGGTCATCAGAGATATCTTGGGAGTGTGGGCCAATCCGATAGCCAACACCGATGTCCTGTGCTTCGGACCGCTCAACTATCCATACGAGAAGCTACCGCCGGGCGTCAAGCACCCCTCATACCTGTTCAAGGGGGTAGTGGACGGCATAGGCAGCTACGGGAATAGCATAGGGATACCAACCGTTAATGGCGCTACGGTCTTTGACAAGGATTACACTGGAAATGTCGTTGTCTACGCCGGATGCATCGGGGTCCTGCCAAAGGACCAGTACAAACGTGAGATCAAGGCAGGCGACTACTGTGTACTCGCTGGGGGAAGGACGGGTTTAGACGGAATCCATGGCGTCACATTCGCGTCCGTTGAGCTATCCGAGGAATCCGAGGAGACCAGCAGGTCAGCCGTACAGATGGCTAACCCCATCGAGGAGGAGAGGGTCAAACGGGCCATCAAGCAGATAAGCGATCTGAAGCTGGGCTCGGGAATCACCGATATCGGCGGCGGTGGACTGAGCTGCGGAGTATGTGAGACCGCTGAGACCTATGGGCTAGGCATTGAGGCGTATCTCGACAGGGTCCATTTGAAAGCTGACGATATGGCGCCTTGGGAGATATGGATCAGCGAGAGTCAGGAGAGGATGCTCATTGCAGTTCCGCCTGAGAACCTGGAGAAGATCAAGGAGATCTTTGAGGCGGAACAGGTCGAGGTCACCGTGCTGGGCCGGTACAACGAGTCCGGGCACGCGAGGATATTCTACAAGGACGAATTGATAGGGGACATGGTTCTGGAGAACCTGTTCAACCCGCCAAAGCTTTTCAGGGAGACAAGCTGGAGGCCGGTGCCCATGGAGGATCCGGAGATCCCAGAGCCAGAGGATTTGGGCGAGGTGCTCAAGAGGCTGCTGGCATCGTACCAGATCTGCAGCAAAGAGAAGGTGATTCGGCGCTACGACCAGGAGGTCAAGGGCCAGACTGTCGTCAAGCCTTTGCAGGGCTGGAACGCGGGTCCAAGCGATGCGTCTGTGATTAAGCCCCTCCACGATATTTGGAAGGGTATCAGCGTGGCCAG
>JAUWLH010000010.1 GCA_030613835.1 Candidatus Bathyarchaeota archaeon
GGCCATCAAGCACTATATGGGAGTTCCAAGCGACAAGCTCACCGCGGGCCTAGGATACAGGGCGCATCGAACCGTCGGTGATGGCGGGATGGGCACACTGATGGCCCAGACGCGTGTCCCTACGCTTAACATCATTGACGCAATCTACATCAATGCCATCCCCAAGGATGGCCCAAAGACGCCTTACAGTCACGCCACCGAGATAAACATCATAGTGGCCTCAACTGACCCCGTGGCCATAGACTACTGGGCATCAAAGAACATCTTATGTGTCGTGAGCGAGGAGAACGGCGACGACACCTCAACGATGGACCCTGACAACACAGCTGAGAAGGAATTCGGGTACTGGCTCAGAGCATCAATGGACGAGCTCAACGCCGAGGGCTGGGGCTTCACGCTCGATCCATCAAGGATTACGGTGTATGTGAACTAGCCAGAAAACACTCATATTCCCGAGGCAGGATCACAATCTGTCTCAACTTTGATTTCCTCTCTTATTATCCTCGCCTCTTTGGCTGTCTTCTGGGGCGTGAGTCTCCAGAACGTTCTTCGTAACCGAGGAACCAAGGCGAGCCGTAACGCCGGGAAGAATCCGTTGAGCCCATCTTTCACGATCGCCCTCGTGGGGACCCTTGCTCTGTTCGCGGAGTCCCTCGTTTATGTGTATCTCGATTTAATTGGTACCAATTCAAGGGTCCTCGGCTCACTTTTCACTCCCTCAGCCACCCTCCAGTTAATTGGTACCAATACCTACGCCCTCGGGGCGCTCTTCCACGCATGGAGCGTTGTCGTCAGAGGCATGTACGCCGTCTCGTGGGCGATGTCCTCTGATCACAGATTAATTAGGGACCCACCTTACAGCATCGTCAGACACCCCTCGTACCTCGGCTACATGCTGATGATCGTTGGGTTGACGTTGATATGGGGCAACGCAGTCACCCTCGTTTCCTGGATCGCAATCCCCGGTTACTACTTCGTATCCTTATACGAGGAGTCCATGTTGCTGGAACAGTTTGGGGAAGAATACCGGCGATACATGAACGATGTTGGTGCATTTATTCCAAGGATCGCAGGGCCTCGGGAAGCTCCAGAAGAGAAGTGATGACCCCATCAGGCTCGTAGCCATCGACGTGTGGCTGCTCCTTGGTCTTGACCCAGATGGCCCTCATACCCGCCCTCTTGGCTCCAACAATATCTCCTTTCATGCTATCCCCGACATGCACCGAGTCCTCCGGGGCGGCCTTCAACGCTTCAGTGGCTGCATGATACAGCTTCACGTTGGGCTTGACCCACTTCACCTCGTCGCTGAAGGAAAGCACCTCAAAATAGTCGATTATCCCGTACTCCTTCAGCACCCGCCTCACGAGCCTACCGGGGCTCACACCAGTGACGCTCACGAGGCCGACCCTGTATCTCTTCGTGTAATCAAGGGCCTCAAAGACGCCTTCCTTAAGCTCAGGCGGGGCACATAGAAACGAGTTCTCGTACATCGGTACCAATTCATTGAGGACACTCTCGTCCTTGACCTCAAGAAGCCTCAGAACCTCGCCGACTATCTCAGCGGTCTCGACGTGCCTGTGGTTCTCGGCCCTGATCACCCTCCCGCTGAACCGGAAACCACCTAGGTAAGCGTTCTCTACAGCAGGATAATCAAAGGAGTACCCGAAATCACTTAGCGTCTTCTTCAACGCGGGTAACCTGAACTCTCCATAGTTACGATTATGCACCAACGTATTCCAGAGGTCATAGGTCACTGCCTTGATGCGCATACCCATACCCCTGAACCTCCATGATATAACTCATGGGCTCGAAACCCTTTTTGAAGGGCATGAAGCACAGGAACATAAAATATTTTTTTTCGCTTATGACCAGTGACGGGAACCAAAGAAGCCGTTTTAGCGTTTGTTTTTAAGAAGTGGTGCGTCCGCCGGGACTCGAACCCGGGTCATTAGCTTGGAAGGCTAATATTCTACCACTATACCACGAACGCAGCGAAACAAACAGAATGTGGAACAGGATAAAAGGGTTTACTCTACCACGGGAACCATAATCTCAGTCCGCCAGGTCTCCGGGTTGTCCTCGTCGATTAACGAGCCATAGCTCAGGTTAAACTCGTCGGGCTGGTAAACCGCCTCAAGGCTGCACACCTCGGAGCTAGGCTTCAGTCCTTGCTGTTCGATGTACTCGTAGAGCTTCTCGTAGTAGAACTCGATGGGGTTGTACGTCCCGCTGAAGACAATGAAGGCGACCCGGATCTCGGGCATCTGCTTGGTATTCAGACCATCAACATCCACATCAACGGGGATCAGCACCTCCTTCCTGCACCCCGGGGCATCCTTCGGATCGTAGAACAGAATAATCGTGGGGTCATGGGGCCTGGCGCCCGCCTTGTAGACCTCACCGCTGAACTTGGCACACTCAAGGACATCATCGGAGCCCGGCGGCAGAACCTTGTAAGCCACAAGCTCTTTCATGGTCGTCTTTATGGCTGTTTTATCGATCATGTTGAACCCATACACAAACCGCCGTTAATAATGGTTAGTATAGCTTGATGGGCTTCTCACGGCGGCTCAGGAGCACAATGTTACTGGGCTCATGCTCGTCGATGACGCTGTAGCTCGACGCCTCCGCTATCTCCGCCGCGAACCCCTGAATCTCGTGGAACCAAGCCATCTCATTGTAGCTGAAACGCGCCCTGGCACCGCCCACGCTCATGGCCGCCTTAGGCTCCATGTACGTCGCGTTGCTTAACTCCGCCAGCTTGCCGTAGCCCGCGGCGTTATGCATGTTCAGCTTCGGGACAAGAGTGTGTCTCAGAACCGTGGGGCAGCTGAAGCTGTTCAGTAGCTCAAGGGTCTCCAGAACCTTGTCCCACGCATTGGGGATCATTGGCCTGCACGTCCTCAAGTAGGTCTCCCTGTCCGGGGCGCAGAGGCTGATGTACAGCTGCGTCGGCTCTGAGCTCAGCTCAGAGAGGACCTCTGGAGCGGTCCCGTTGGTTACGATGAACACCGACTTGAAGCCACGCGACATGTACGCTTCCACCAACTCACCTATCCTCGGGTAAAGGGTCGGCTCCCCCTCCAGGCTGATGGCGGCGTGGACCGGATCGCATGCCTCCTTCCACATCTCCCTGTTCACGTTCGGGTTACCGCCGAAGCCGGACATCTGCTTCCTGTGGACCTCGATGCAGCCGTCGATGATGCTCTCAGGGTCCTCAGGGTTCACTATGGGCCGCGTCTGCTCCCAGCCCACTCCCAATGTCTCAGGTGTAGCCCTCCAGCAGAAGAGGCAGCTCTGGGTGCAGTGTCCTACGCTGGGGGTCATCTGCAAGCATCGGTGCGTGGGTATCCCGTAGAACCTGTTCTTGTAGCAGTTCTCCTCCCCCATGGTGTTCAGGCTCCTGCTCTGCCAGTGGCAGGTCTTCACTGCGCTGTGGCTGCCCACTAACCCGTACTTTTGTTTGGTGTACAAGGAGCGCAGCTCATCGGGGAGACTCATGGTGAGAAAATTATGTAAAGGTGAGATATCAATGAGACTATGAAAACAATGGATTTCTGGGAAACCCTAGACGCGCTCGTCGGAAAACACGTGCTGGTAATCGACAGACCCAGAGGATCACCCCATCCGAAATTCCCTGAGTCGATATACCCCCTGGATTATGGCTACCTCGACGATACAAGCGGCGGGGACGGGTCTGGAATTGATGTTTGGCGAGGAAGCCTCCACGAAACCACGGTCGTAGGAGCCGTATTCACGGTGGATCCGCTAAAAGCTGAGACCGAGACAAAGATCTTGGTCGGTTGTACCGACGAGGAGATAGAGTCCGTGTCGCGTTACCACAACACGTTCTTGCAGAGAGGGTTGCTGGTAAAAAGAACGGGCTAGTACCCGTAGATCGTCTGGAACTTTTTCTCCAGGTAGTCTATGAAAGGCTTCACGACCAGCTTTGAGCCCGTCACGTGCTCCACAAGATCCTCGGGGTCGTAGAGGTTGCCGTACTTGTACACGTTCTCCCTGAGCCAGTCCTTTGTCTCCCTGAAGCTTCCGGTGGCTATATGTTTCTTCCACTCGGGCAGGTCCTTCTCAAGCTTTGTCAACCAGACCCCGTCGTAGATATTGCCGAGCGCGTAGCTTGGGAAGTACCCGAAGAGACCCGCAGCCCAGTGAGTGTCCTGCATGACGCCCTCGCTGTCGTCCTTGATCTCGACGCCCAGGTAGTCCTCGTATTTCTGGTTCCAGACCTGGGGGAGCTCTGAGACCTCCAGGTCCCCGTTGAACAGGTCCCTCTCTATCTCGAAGCGGATGATGATATGCATGCCATAGGTCACCTCATCGGCCTCGATCCTGATCTTGCTCGGGGTAACGTAGTTGGCCGCCTTGAGCATGTGGTCATCAGTGATATCCTTGAACCTGTCTCCGGTCAGCTCCCGTAGCCTCGGCATGTAATAGGTCCAGAACTCGGGGCTCCTGCCCACCATGTTCTCGATGAACCTGCTCATGGACTCGTGTACCCCGTAGCTGGTGCTGATTCCTACGGATGTGTACATCCACTCCATCGGTAGTCCTTGCTCGTACAGGGCATGTCCTCCCTCGTGGAGGATGCTGTATATGCTGCTGATGAACCTGTTCTCGTGGTAGTGGGTCGTGATCCTGACGTCAGTGTAGTAACCCGTGGTGAAGGGGTGCTCCGTGGTATCGATCCTGCCGCCAGCCATCTCGGATTTGATGTCGTAGAGCATAAACTCTGCCATATCCTCCCCTATCTTGACCTGTATCTCCTCGGGAACCCGCCTCTCAAGGAAATCAACGCTTGGCTGATCCTGCTCCATGACCTTCTTCATGCCGTGGATGAGCCCCTTCTTCATCTCATCGAAGATGCGGGTGATATTAACTGCGGTCATCTTCGGCTCAAAGTTATCGATCAGTGCATCATAGGGCTTCTTCGCGCCCTTGATCTCCATCAAGAGCGTCGCCTCCTTCTCCTTTAACGCCTTGATTTTCTCCAACTCGGGCTCGAATAGCTTCCAGTTCTTCTCGGCTTTTGCCCGCTTCCAGATGTTAACTCCTATCGTCTGCTGCTTGGCTATCTCCACAACGAGCTCCTCGGGAAGCTTCGTGGCCTCATCGTAGGCTTTCCTTGCGAGGTACACGTTCCTCTTCTGGACGTTGTCAAGTGAATCATAGTCCTTATGCTTCTCGATGGACTCGATTAAACTACCTGATTTTGGGCTTGTCAACATCTGGTGCGCTACCTTCTGAATCCAGGCCAGCTGCTCGCTCTTTAAGCCGACTCCCCTCGGCGGCATCTTAGTCTCCATGTCCCACTGAAGTATAGATCCCGCGCTACTAACTATCGCAAGTTCCTTGCTCTGATCGAGCAATCTTCCGTAATCCCTTGTAAGCGTCATAATTAACAGTAAAACTGTGCCTGACATCAGGCATTAATGTTTCTAAAAACGTTCATGTGATATATGTGATCCCTTGGCTAGAACATGGGAGGAGTGAACACGTCGTATATGATGAGCTCCTCCTCTACGTCATATGTCCTGTGCTTCAGTCCCTTTGGAACCACGACGAAGACGCCTGGTTCCAGCGTGAACTCTCTCCTGTCTTCTATCCACATCGTGGCTCTTCCCTGTAAAACGTAGATTATATCCGCCTCGTCCTGGTGGACATGTTCCTGAATCTCGGATCCAACGGAGCAATGGACCACGAAGCAGGTTATATCCGCGTTATCATCCCTTTTCGAGTAAAGGGTTCTCATCCCCACGTTCTCAATGAACGGATGCGCCATCTCAGGCACAGAATCCAGCCGTCTAACGATGCTCATGGCAATAATATAGGAGCACGGATGGAAGAGCTTTATTCAAGCATTTTCGCAACGCTGCCCTTGATTAGCTCCCGCCGCCTCTGGTGCCCCACGAGGAAACGATTCACCTTTTTTACCAAGCCCCACTTGCACTCCTCGCACCCGATGCACTTGGATTTGCACGACTCGTAGATCATGTTCACCTCCTCATCGGACTCCTCTAGAAGCAAGTACCGGTAGAGGAAAATCGGGCAACCATCAGGAACCCCCTTCGTATCAACGTACTGTATCTTCTTTTCAACAAGGTCTGGTACGTCCGTCAGATAGATGGCTGTTGATGGAAGCGAGGACGACATCTTGGCGTTCCCCATCAAGCCGGGGAGCATCCTCCCGTGAACCTGAGCGGGTTTAGGATACCCAAGTTTCAATGCAACATCTCTTGTGATACGCCAGTATGGGTCCTGATCTATTCCCGCCGGGATGAGGCATGGTACAGGCTCTCCATTTCTCTCTGACTCCAGGAAACATGGGGCGGACTGGATGGATGGGAAGAACATGATTCCCGTGTTCGCTTCTTCCCTGAACCCAAATACGGACCTGACAGTGCTGCAGGTGACCCTCCGGGCGATCTTCAACGCAATGGGGTACAGCTTGTCGATGTGCCGCGTGTTTACTATGAACTCCGTTTTATCCGGGTCAAAGCCCAGCGCCATGAGGTCCAAGGCATTCTGGTAGACCCAGTGCCTAGTAATACTCTCGTCCATGTCATCCCTCAGGAGCATCCTCTCATCGTCGGTGAATTGAAAAAGGAGTTTTGATCCAAACTTGTCCTGAAGATGCTTAGTGAACATCCATGGGATCAGGTGCCCCAAGTGGACAGGCCCTGAAGGGCCTCTTCCTGTGTAGAGTACGAACCTACCGTTCTCCTCGTAGCTGTCAAGAACTAGATCTAGGTCCCTGTGGGAGTAGAACACGCCTCTTCGAAGCATAAAATGGAGTCGCCCAGTGTGCCCTCCTATCCTCTCCAGGAGTTCAGGCGTTAACCTAGTGGTTCCGAACCTCTCGACTAGTCTGTCGTAGTCTATCTCACCGGTTACTCCCCAAGGAGTGATGACCGAATTATCTTCCACAATAAAACGTCACACCTCACTCCAATGGCTTGATGATGAACTGGTCAAGGACCTCACGGGCCGCCTCCCGCTTCGCTTGGAACTCGGTCAAGAATGTCTCGATCCTGGACCCCAAATCTTTCTTGCACTGGCCGCAGAGGATCTCCCCGGCCTTGCATGATAGCTCCCTCTCCACTAGCTTCTGGTCATCGTTTTCGAATAGGAAGTAGTAGTACGCGTAGACGTTACAGATCTCGGGTCTGCCGCCCAGTTTACGCTGTTCCTCGACGGTGTCCCTTCCACCCGTGAACGCCCTCATCACCTTCTTGGCTGCTTTCTTGGGCGGGTCAGTGGTGAAGATGGCGGTCTCCGGCTGGCTGGCGCTCATCTTTCCGCCCTCTGCCAGTCCTGGCAGGAACTTTGCGTGTATCTGGGCAGGCTTGTAGTATCCCATCTTCTCTGCGATATCCCTTGTAATCCTCCAATACGGGTCCTGATCTATGGCTGCTGGGATCAGGCAAGGTATTTTCTCGCCCTCTCTCTCTGATTGCAGGAAGCAAACCATCATCTGGAGGGCCGGGTGCCAGATCGAGCCTATGTTGTCGCTATTCTTGAAACCGAAGACGGCGCGTACCGTGCTGAAAGTGGTCCGCTTCGCGACCTTGAGTCCCAGCTTGTAAATATGCTGGATGTGATCAGAGTCACTGAAGATATGCGTCTTCTTGGGGTCCAGCCCACAAGCTATGACGTCTAAAGCGTTCTCGTACGTGAACTCGATGGCCTGCTCCAGAGTCAGGTCGTCCCTATGGAGGAACTTTTCATCATCCGTCATCTGGAAGTATAGGTCCGCGTCGAAGGCGTCCTGCAGGTACTTGCAGAAGAACCATGGAAGCAGGTGCCCTAGATGTACGCTACCGCTAGGACCACGTCCCGTGTATAGGCCTACCTTGTTTCCCTTCTCGTACTCCTTGATCCACCAGTCGATGTCCCTGTGGCTCAGGTAAACCCCCCGCCTTAGCTGAAGGTGCTTGAACCCCGCATGTTTAGCTATCTTGTCAGCGATCTCGTCTGTCATACCCTGGACCCCGAACTGGACCATGAGCTTGTCGTAGTCGATGTCCCCGCTGACCTTCCAGGGTGTCACTTCCATATTCTTATTTGGTTCAACTGTCATTGTTGTTCGCCTCTTGTATGGACAGCACTATAAGGGTTTACAGTGCTGGCGTACGAGCTAGGGGGTTTATGAAAATTAGTTTCCTCGCTTAGGAGGAGCTTATCCAGTCCAAGTGATACACACTCATCCCTATCTCCACTCTACCAAGCATTTGTTTATTTAATAAAGTATCTGAAGCTGCCCATATTACGATGAGGGCAGCTTCTTGGTCATGATAAGGCTGTCGATATACTCTCCCTTGTAGAGTATGGCCCCGGGGACTCTTCCCGTGATCTTATAACCCATCTTCTCGTAGAGGGCTATAGCTGGCTCGTTGTTCTCAAATACTTCGAGTTTTACGGATTTCAGCCTCATGTGGATGGCGTGTTTCTCGGCCTCCTTCATGAGGTCCTTACCGATTCCAATTCCTCGGTAGCCGTCCTTGCCCGAGACCCCTAGGTTCCCGAGGTGGCTCATCTTTCCGAACATGGGATTGATCTCGCAGCAGGCCACCATCTTTCCATCGACCTCCGCCACGATGAAGATGTGCTGACCCTTCTCCAGCTTTTTCAGGGTCTCAGCCAGCCAGTCGATCTCCTGTTCCCTTGTCTTCGCTGTGTTGGCTAGGATCTTTGCCTCCTCCTTGATGAGGCTGTTAATGAACTCAAGCGCGTCATCTAGGTCTTCCCACTTAGGGGTTCTGAGGATAACCTCCCTACCATCCTTGGCGGTAAAAACGTAAAGAACGGTGCCAGGGCTGAGTTGGATCATGTTTCAGAAATAGGGTGGTGGGTATAAAAAAAGTCTAGGATTCGAGTATCTCAAGGATGGCCCTCTCAAGGGTCTTGCCCTCTGGGGGGTTCTCGATGATCTCTCCCTCGACCTCTCCCTTCTTGTTCAAGATGAACATGTGTGGGATCTTGACGACCTTGAATTCTTTCACCTGTACTGGACTTGGTGGATATGTCCATAGATTGACCGGGCTCTTGGCGTCCCTCATGAGGTGACCAAACACACGGGTCTTCAGCCCTGTCTTCTCTTGGATCTGGGCAAGTATGGGTATGTTCCTGTAGCAGTCGGGGCACCACTCCGCGCTGAATGCGATGATGGTGTACTTGTCTGCGTGGCACTTGATCTTGGTGGCTGCTTCCCA
The DNA here is from genome assembly GCA_030613835.1 of Candidatus Bathyarchaeota archaeon. GTDB lineage: Archaea > Thermoproteota > Bathyarchaeia > TCS64 > TCS64 > RBG-16-57-9. The sequence goes on from JAUWLH010000010.1 coordinate 9,228, forward strand.
TTCAAGTCTGTAGGACTCGTACTGTTCCATGTATTTTGGCGCCTTCTCCTTGTTTACCTCGATGTAATCCAGCACGTCCTCTGAGCACTCGGTGAGATTCTCTAAATCGTACATACGGGCAGGGAGGTGAATGGCTGGATATAAACCGGGTTACTTGCCGCCCATTCTGAGTGCCTCGGCGAACGCACGGGGTAGACCCGTGTAGATTATTTGGTTAGCTACCAGTTCGATTGGGTACTCGACCCTCCTGAACTCTACTGAAAAGGCCTCGTCTGTGTCCACGATTGCGTAGCACGCCCTGGGGTCGCCGTCCTTGGGTTTTCCAACACTGCCCTCGTTGATGATATGTATTCCAGCGATATGCCGGTGGTACTGCTTGTGAGTATGTCCGCAGATCATGACGTCTATTTCCAGTGGCTCAAGGATCCTCCTCAAGGTGCCCTCGGGTCTGTCCTCGTAGAGGTACTCGTTGTTCCTCCTCGGGCTGCCGTGGATTAGAAGGAACCTGTAACCGTCGACGGTGAACTTAATCTCGCTCAGAAGGTTTCTAAGGAACTCCTTGTTGTCAGGGGTGACATGTTCTGTTGTCCAGTCGATGCTCTTCTGGCCGATGATCTTGCCCTCGTCCGTGACATAGGCGCACCCGCATTCGCCTCTCTCGAACCCGATGCCCTCGTCGTAGTTGCCCATGACGATTGGGAATCCCATGTGTCGTATTGTATCAATCACCTGATTTGGGTGTGGACCATAGCCTACAAGGTCCCCCAGGCAGTATGTTTTGTCTACACACTGGGTCTCAATGTCATCGATTACGTTCAATAGCGCTGGGTGGTTGGAGTGTATATCCGATAAGAAGGCCAGCCTCATATCTATTCAGACCCTCGCTGAGATAAAGGGGTTCTCGGCGTATTTTGCCCATATTCTTGTAAACAATATCCATTGAACCCCTATATTTTCTATATAGTTATTGCGATAAGGCAATATTTTTTCAATAACTATATTTGTCCCATAGCTGATTAATGTGGTTAAGGAGAGCTATCAATGCCAAATACAGCCGGCGAGGAACTGAGGAAGGTACAGGTTACGGGCGGGGCCACTTTCATCATCTCGCTCCCAAAGCCCTGGGTGGAGCAAATGGGGCTCCAGCGGGGCAGTGTCGTCAAGATTACGCAGAAGGACGATATGACGCTAATTCTCACTCCACAGGGGGCCGACTCCCAGGACTCTCATCGTAAGGTCATAATCACTCCGGCCGCTGATGACACGCCCGAGAGCATTGTGAGGAGGGTAGTGTCCGCGTATCTGATGGGTTACAACATCTTGCAGCTTCGGTCTAACCAGCAGAGGCTCAGTAGCGGTGTAAAGTTTCAGGTCAAGGACTTTACTAGGAAGAAGCTGGTGGGGACCGAGATCTTATCCGACTTACCTCATGACCTTACTCTTCAGGTTCTACTGAGCTACGCTGAGCTGTCCGTGAAGGACGCGCTTCGTCGGATGAGCGTCATCGCCGCTGCAATGCACAGGGATGCCATCGTGGCCCTCGGCATGGACGAGACACACTTGGCTAGGGAGGTGGTGGCCATGGACGACGAGGTAGACAGGTTCAACCTTTACATCATCAGGCTCCTCAAGGTCGCGGTTACGGATGGGCACATATTGAAGGAGAGTCGCCTGAAATCCCCCCGAGATTGCCTGGGTTACAGGCTAATCACGAAATCTGTGGAGAGAATGGCGGACCACGCAGTGAACATCGCCCAGAACAGGCTGGTCCTGACCCCCACCACAGTGGACGGCGAGGTCTTAGACGAGCTAACCAAGCTCAGCGAGTTCGCATTGGAGATATTCGAGAACGCCATGGAGTCTGTGTTCGATGAGGACTACAGCGAGGCCGATGAGGTCCTGGAAATGGAGCTCAGGACACGTGAGCTGGAGGCCGAGGTCCTACACAAGATTTTGAAACAAGCCCTACCCGATGAGATACCGGCCCTGAGGCTCATCATCGAGAGCATCTCAAGGACGGCGGAGTACGGCGCGGATATAGCGGAGACGGTTCTAAACATGACTGTCAAGGACGCGGTTATCGAGGCATGAGCCTCTTTAGCAATCTTTTTAGGTTGAGCGAACACGGTTGAATACGCTTTGGGGCCGTGGTCAAGCTTGGTACGATTCGCGGTTCGGGTCCGCGAGATCCCCGGTTCAATTCCGGGCGGTCCCACCACTCCCGAAAACAACCCTTAAAACGGCTTCTTTGGTTCCCGTCACTGGTCATAAGCAAAAAAAATATTTATTTTGCGATATATACGATTACCACATATTTGAGAAAAGTTAGGAGACGGTGAGCTTTTTACTGCTCTCCCAGAGTCCGTGGAGGTTGCAATGACTGACCGCGTTTATGGTTCCCGAGGCGTTGGCCGTGAAGTGGAAGTCTGCGTTGCTGCCCGTCACGATTGGGCCCTCTCCGTGGCTGTTGAAGGTTGCCCTGCCAAGGTCGTACGTGAACTTGCCGCTGTCGGGTGTGTAGTAGACCTGGATCCACCTGATGTGGTGCTCCACTGTGTTGGGGTGGGCTATCTCCTTACCGACCCTCACGTTGAGCTTGACCCATTCGCCTGCCTTGACCGAGTCGGGGCCTGTGATCACTGGGACGTGTTTCTCGTTCTTCCAGTCGGCTGACTGGACCTTGTCACCTATTTTTGATGCCATATTAAATCAATAGATCTTTTACATGACGGCTAAAAAAGGGTGCCTAACTATGCCCACTGGGTGCTGGCAAACGTTAAGGATGTCCCATTGTACGGTATTCTCATGATTATTCTAAACGATGATACCATCAAGCTACTTGAGAGGCTTGAGAGGGGCATCGACAAGGAGTTAATGCAGAGAAACTGGGAGGAGATGATGGAGATCGCGCCCATCCTCAGCGGTAGCGAGGAGGAGGAGCGTGCCATCATGTACATGAAGGAGAAGTTCGAGGGGTATGGTCTCAAATGTAATGTGCACAGGTTCGATGCGTACCTGAGCCAGCCAATGTACAGCCGACTCAATGTGATCTCCCCCGTCGAGATGGAGGTCAAGTGCACACCTTACAGGCAGGTGGGTTCCACCGGCCCTGAGGGCTTCGAGGCCGAGATGATATACATCCCGCCCGAGGAGCTGGGGTACGCGGACTGCCGGGACAAGATAGTGCTCTGCGAGCAGAAGACAAGTGGCGACTGGATGGGTCTGAGGAACGGGTTACTGTTGAGGCTTCAGAGGATGGGCATCGCAGGTTTAGTGGTCATCGAACAGGACGATTACAAGGACTTTGTTTGCCACCAGAGGGCTGATTTCAGCGTATCCGGGAGCCCAACTTCGGACAACATCGATGATATTCAGACGATCCCAGCGGTACTCCACATCAGTAACAGGGACGGACAGGACCTCAGGAAGATTGTGAAGCAGGGAAGAGTGCGGGCGCACATCGTATCTGAGATGGATACTGGCTGGAAGTTCATCCCTCTCCTAGAGACTGAGATCAGGGGTAATGAGGAGGCTGATAAGTTTATTCTCGTCAACGCACACGTTGATACGCCGCCGTTCAGCCCTGGCGTGGTTGACAACCTCTCGGGTAATGTCGCGGTAATGGAGCTGGCCCGGCTCATCAGTGCCGAGAGGGAACACCTGCGAAGGAGCGTAAGGATAGTCATCTGGCCGGGCCACGAGATAGGAAGGTACGCGGGGTCGACGTGGTACAATGATTTCAGGTGGCATGAGCTACGGCACAGGTGCTTCGTGAGCTATAATATCGACAGCCCTGGAGCTGATGGGGCGACCAAGTTCAGGGACATACAGATCACCGAGGTGATGGAGGCGGCTCTGGACAGCATCAAGGCCGTTACCGGTGGGGGCGTCGAGAGCTATAGGTGGGCTACGAGGGCCGGCGATGGAAGTTTCTGGGGCACTGGTATGCCCCACGTGAGCATAACCACGAGCAGGCCCGAGGAGCTCTATGATCCCCACGTCAATTACAGCGGAGGCGGATGGTGGTGGCACACGCCGTATGCGACGATGGAACATGGGGATGTGAACATTCTTGAAATGGATGTCAAGGCTGAGATGAACTTCATCATCAGGATGGTGAACAGCCCAGTGCTGCCACTCCGCTTCAGTAAGTACGCGCAGAAGATGCACGAGATTCTCGTCGAGATGCAGGAGAAATCCGAGAAGGTTAGGGACTACTTTAACCTGGACGAGCTCATCAAGCGTGCAGAGAAGTTCGTCGAGCTATCAAAGGGTCTTGAGAAAGCCATTGAGGAAAAGGCAGAGGCACTCTCCGATGAACAGCTCAAGGAGCTGAACAATTCACTCATGTGGGTCTCAAGGCACATCAACCCCGTCGCCCACAGCAACGCTGGTCCCAGCGAGCAGATGAGCATGGAGACCTTCGGGGCCCTGCCATTCCCGAGGATCGCGGAGGTCATCGACCTGACCAACATGACCCTCCACCAGAGCCATGAGTTCAAGCTGCTCCACAACAAGCTTGTGAGACAGAGAAACATCGTAGAGGAGGGCTTTTACCAAGCGAACCAGCTCATCGATAGGATCATTGAGTCGCTTTCATGACCTCCCCTCCCATCCGTGTCGGTCTCCTGGTGACCTACAGGTGCACCGCCGAGTGCCGACCCTGTTTCTTCGAGTGCTCGCCCAGTAGAACAGAGGTCATGCCCAGCCAGATGGCTCAGAATGTTATCAATGAGGCATTGAACCTTGGGACTGAGTGGATCAGCTTCTCTGGAGGGGAGCCCTTTCTCGAATACGATCTCTTGAAGGAATTGATTTCGCTCTCAAGCTGGAAGGGACTGAAAACCGAGGTAGTCACCAATGGTTTCTGGGGCCAGACAAGGGAGGAAGCACAGGGAGTCCTCAAACCTTTGATCGAGGCTGGGCTAGATGTGCTGAACCTGAGCGTCGATGATTTTCACTGCGAGTACGTGCCCTTCGAGTCATTGAGGAACGCCTACTGGGCAGCCATTGACCTCGGGCTGAAGATAGTACTCATGGTCTCAACGGGGAAGGACAGCGAGATAACCTCGGGGAATCTCCCAGAGCTACTTGGGGACGACCAGGTTCAGATAGCTGGGAAACATAGAATCTTCAACCCCAATGCGGTACTTTTCGAGACCCAGATCACTCCGATTGGAAGAGGAGCGGGTCTGAAATACGATCCCGTTCTTTTCACCGAGGTCAGGTGCGCCGAGGTCCTCAGAGACATCGGAGTAGCCCCTAACGGGGACGTCATGCCATGTTGCGGGCCCCTCGGCACGAAAACAGTGTTGGGTAACATCAATGATGAAGGTCTCGATGTGATCTTAAACCGTGCAGGCAGGGCCCAGAGGTACAAAAGAATCCATGAAGGCTTCAAAGTAGAGGGCCGTTATTCATCCAAATGCCATGCATGTGTTGAGAACTAGATGGGAAGGAAAGCCTTGTGGGCTTAACGGCGTCCCTTGTTGGGAGGCAGGCTTCAAGAGACCAAATTGGATAATAACGTAATGGATGTGTGCGTTCCTTACACACGACCTTCAAGCCGATCCCTGAGGAAACCCACCTGGCCCATGAATGTGCCATCAAGCAGGTACGCGTCAAAGGTATCCATGTTCACCAGTTTTTTCCTGAACAATGGGCCAAGCAGACTTTCAGGTGTCTCCGAGTTGACGGGCAGACCTCCTAGAATATCATTGAACATGGGCACCACGATGATCTCGGGGCTCCCGCACTCAAAACCATACTCCTCCTCGAAGACGTTTAGGGCCTCTTCTTCCTCCTTGAGCCTGATATTGTCCTTGTTCAGGAACGCGGCCGCGAGTCTTTCTATGTCAGGCTTGCCCCTGACCCATACGGGCCTCGTGATTCGCACCCCGAGAGGCGTGTTCAGCATCACGGTGGGGTGATTGTGCCCCATGATGATGGCGTCGGCTGTCATGACTGCCGGGTTGGGCCATGCGTGGCCGTGAAAAGCAGCCACCTTGAAGCCGTTCCCGAATATCACTCCCTTGGATGTGTGGAGGTGCACCTCATCGGGGAGGTACTTCTGGATGTTTGCATCGTGATTCCCTCGTGTGATGTCTATGAACGGCACGGCCTCAAGAAGCGCGTTGAAGAAAAGCGGTATCTCCCTCCTCTCTGAGAAGCTAGTGGCGGGGACTCCGTGTTTGACATCCCCGAGGAGCACCAATCGGTTTGGCTTGTGCTCCTCAAGCAGGGACATCATCTCGTCGAGTATCCTGTTCCACTGGTAGGGAATATTTATGCCCTGTCTCGCGAGCTCATACTCCAAGCCGAGGTGCAAGTCCGCTACCAACATCACTCTCTCACCTGACTCAACCATCAATGCGGGGTTGGGAGTCAGGAGTTTGATCATCAGGACTCACCTTGAGCCACGGAATATAAGATTCACTCAATGGATGAGCCTATAAACGGGGCAGGGACGAGTATTCATTATGGCATTGCTGCGCGAGCACCTCGTACTGGAGCAGGTCATCAGGGACCTGAGTATCCAGAAGGAGATATCACGGCAGAACTGGCAGCGGCTCAGGGACGTGTTCGGGAACAGGTTCACGAACGCGTGGCGTCTCGTGACGGAGAGCAGGGTCAAGAAGTACGTTTTCAAGCCCAGCGGTAGGACTCTGTGGATCGCCATTGGCAACAGCGCCGAGTACATGATATACAGCCACGCGGGGTACTGCAGTTGCAGCGATTTCTATTTCAGGGTCCTTGACGATGAGAAGGCTTACTGCTACCACCTCCTGGCCCAAAAGCTGGCCGAGTCACTTGATTACTTCGACCTCATCGAGGAGGACGACGAGGCGTACGACCAGCTCACGGCAATCTGGAAAAGGTACAGCATAATGGACTAGAGCTAAACCTAAATAACGAACCCGCGTCATAGGCTACAGTATGTCCATTCCCGTGTTGTTTGATTTCGCGAACTCGGCGATACTGCTACTGTCAGTAACGGCTCTAATTCTAGCATTCGTCTACATGTACGCCTCAGCTGCCGAAGAAAAGTAGTGACGTAATCACAACCCTCATTACCACCTTTAACACGAAACTATTCTGACGTTTATGTCCACACAGGATATCATCAAGAAAATATTGGCGTTGAAACCCAACCTGACCAAGGAGGCAGTCATAGAACTAATCGAGAAGGAGAGGGCCAAGGCCGCAGGTTTACTCACGGAAGAGGCCGCAGCACACCTGGTCTCCAGCAATCTGGGCATAAACGGCGCAGGTGAGCGCATAGAGGCAAAGCTCAAGATACGCGATCTGACCCCAGGCCTCAGCGATGTCAGTCTCACGGGCCGAGTTATACAGGTATTCCCGAGCAGGACCTTCGAAAGGGACAACCAGAAGCAGGGTAAGGTCCTCAGGATGATCATCGGGGACAAGACCGGTTCCGCTGTACTCGTATTCTGGGACGAGAAGGCCGACCACGTAGAGGCGTCCAAGCTTGAGCCGGGCAAGATAGTGCGGCTACTCCACGGCTACAGCAGGGAACGCAGGGGAAACGTTGAGGTCAACGTGGGAAACCGCGGACAACTGTTCATGGAGCCAATGGACGCCGTTGAGGAGGACTTTCCATCACTGGATTCATTCTTCATGACACCCGCTGATGTCCACGCGGAGGGCCCAACACATCTGGAAGGAGTCGTCATGGACAGCTTCCCCGTGAACACCTTCAACAGGAAGGACGGATCCGAGGGAAAGGTAAGCCGACTCGTGCTTGAGGAGGGCGGAGCCAGGATCAACCTGGTCCTATGGGATGACCGTGTCGAGGAGTTCGGAAGCATCGAGAAAGGGACCAGGATCAGAGTCATCAGCGGCAACGTCCGGACGGGTAACACGGGCAACCCCGAGGTTCATGTCGGGTGGGATACTGCCATCAAGATCATCAAGAAGAACGACAAACCCATCGAGTCAGTCCCCTTCTGGACCAAGATCGGAAACCTCAGCGAGAGCATGGGCAGTGTCAACATCGCGGCCATTGCGACCCAGGTAAGCGAGGAGCGTCAATTCGTCAGGAGGGATGGAACAGAGGGCAAAGTGAGGTCCGTACTGCTAGAGGATGATACAGGCACTGTAAGGCTCAGCATGTGGGACGATGACGCCGACAAGGCCAAGGATATGGAGGAGGGAACCATCATCGTAGTCGAGAACGGCTACACAAGAGCCGGGTACGGGGGCATCGATCTCAACGTAGGTCGGAACGGCAGGCTTCACATCAACCCCGAGGACTTCGAGATGGAGATACCCGAGCTTGAGAGGAAGGTCACCGACATCATTGATCTGGTGGAGGGACGGCAAAACATCACCATCCGGGGCCAGCTTCTCGACGACCCGGTCCAGAGGGACATCGACACATCAAGGGGTCCAGCCACGGTCACTAACTTTAGGATCGACGATGGCACAGGCGAGGTCAGGGTCAGTCTCTGGAGGGACCTTGCCGAGGCAGCCATGGATCTGACCGCGGGAGCCGAGGTCAGGCTTGAGTACGTGAACATCAGGGAGCCCTTCGACGGACTCCTCCAAGTGAGCTCTGGGAGCTTCACTAAATTGGTCGTAGAGAAGAAATAAACCCATCTTCTATCTTATTTTATAAAAATATTTAATAAAAAGGATTATTATGACCTAAGCGCCCTCAACCTTGCTTAACGCCTTCTCGAAGATCTCAAGGCTGGGGTCAATGAGGTCCCTCGTGATGGTCAGCGGAGGCATCCATCTTATCACGTTGACGCCACAGTTCACGATAGCCAGTCCATTCCTGAAGCAATCCATCATGATATCCTCGGTCTCCTTGGGGGCGACTAATTTAGATTCTTTGTCCTTGACAATCTCTACTCCAACCATAAGGCCCTTGCCCCTGACGTCGCCGATCATCGGGTGAGTTTCCATCATCTCCTCAAGGCGCTTCTTGAT
>JAUWLH010000033.1 GCA_030613835.1 Candidatus Bathyarchaeota archaeon
TGAACACCGGCATCCAGCGCAGTGGAAGCACTCCTCAGTTCGCGGCCACCAGCACTACCCCTGTTGGCAGTGAATGGAAGGGCAAACCCCAGAGACGCAAAAACATGCTCATGATCATGGCGGCCCACAGGATCCCCTATATCGCCACAGCAAGCCTAGCCTATATCCCTGACCTCAAGAGGAAGATCGAGAGGGCGGCAGAGATTACCAGGAACGGCGAGGGCATGGCGTACCTCCAAGTACACCAGCCATGTACCACGGGATGGTACTTTGACCCGGCCAAGACCGTTGAGATCGGCAAGCTAGCAGTCCAGCCAGGTGCATGGCCCATCGCTGAGATCGACCATGGCGAGTTCAAGCTCAACGTCAAGCCACGTGAGTTGAAGCCGATCAAGGAGTACCTTGAACCACAGAGAAGGTTCAGGCACATCGACGACGAGCTCCTGGAGATCATCCAAGGTCACATCCAAGATGACTGGGAGAGCTACCTCAAGCTGGCCGAGGTCGGAAAGCTTCCTTGGTACTAACACTCCACCTATAACCATCGCCAACTTTTCAAGAGAGGGGATGGGGTCACCCCTTCCCCGCCGGAAACAGCCGTCTTTCATCGAAACCAGACCCAGAACGGGCCTGATTTCATCCTGAAATGTACGAAAAGCGTTTGGATAACGGCTTTTACGGTGCACAAACACGGTTCAGTGACCATAAAAAAGTGTATTACAGCCGGTGAGTAAACCCGTTTTTCAGCCATAACAAGTCTTTTACCATCCTCTTACCAATGAATCTACGGTGCAGAATGATGTCGCAGGTCAAACTAAGCAAAACCGAGCAAAAGGTCTATGACCTGATCTGCCAGGGCGAGGTGATGTGTCGGCAACTAACCCCAAGGGAGAGCGGGGCCGTCCCTGGACTCGTACAAAAGGGGCTCGTCGAGGTTTACAAAAAGAACGTGTCCCCCTACAGGGTCAAGAAGATCAAGTTCCTCCGCAAGACGTGACCCTCCCCTTTTTACTATAGGCTGTTTTAAAAATCGAGATACAGAGAATATCCCGTGAATCATTTTGGCGTATGATATTCTGATTAAAAAAGGCAAGATCATCGACGGCACAGGCAACCCTTGGTACCGAGCCGACGTAGCCATCGATAAGGGAAAGATAGTCGCGCTTGGGAAGAACCTAGGCGAGGCCGACATGGTAATTGATGCAAAGGGTCACATTGTCAGCCCAGGCTTCATTGACATTCACAGCCACAGCGACCTCCCGGTGCTCATTGACCCCATGGCACACAGCAAGATCAGGCAGGGCGTGACCACGGAGGTGGTGGGACAGTGCGGGAACTCGGCGGCCCCCATGTACGAGGGCCTCAGGGAGTACAGGGAGACATACTCAAGAAGCAGCGTCCCCGATGACTTTGAGCTCAACTGGACCACCATGGAAAGCTACCTAGATCTCCTAGACGCGCAGGGAATCGCATTGAACATCGCCGCGGTGGTGGGCCACGGAACGGTCAGGGCTAACGTCATTGGGTACGAGAACAGGCCGCCAACTGATAGCGAACTCAAGGAAATGAGGGGTCACATAAGGGACGCCATGGAGCAGGGCGCGTGGGGCATGAGCACAGGGCTCATCTATCCACCGAGCGTATATGGCGATCAAGCCGAGATAACCGAGCTCAACAAGGTAGTGTCCGAGTATGGTGGGATCTATTTCAGCCATATCAGGGGAGAGGGAGACACGCTCCTTGACGCCGTAACCGAGGCATGCGAGATAGGGAAAGATGGGGGCACGCCCGTCCAGATCGCCCACTTCAAGGCCAGCGGTACCCAGAACTGGGGGAAAACCAAGGAAAGTCTCGCCCTCGTCAAGAAGTACCGGGGCATGGGCATCGAGGTGACATTCGATCAGTACCCTTACATCGCCTCCAGCACCGGGCTGACCGCCCTTCTGCCCCACTGGGCACACGATGGAGGCGCCACCAAGATGCTTGAGGTCCTCAATGACCCCGTGAAGGTGAAACAGATCAGGAACGAGCTCCGCCTAAACTATGGATGGGACAAGATCCTGGTAACCAACGCCAAGAACAACCCCCAGTACAACGGCAAGCACATCCAAGAGATCTCCGAGATGATGAACCTTGAGGCATTCGAGGCATACATACAGCTCCTCATCATGGAGAATACCCAGGTCCCTAGCGTAATGTTCGGCATGGACGAGGAGGACGTCAGGAGGGTCATGAAGAGCCCATACGGCATGGTGGGAAGCGACGGCTCTGCCATAAGCCCACAGGGAATCTGGGAGAACATGGTTCCACATCCAAGGCTCTACGGCACCTTCCCCAGGATCCTCGGCTACTATGTCAAGGAGGGAGTGCTCTCACTGCCCGAGGCCGTCAGGAAGATGACGGGCGCACCCGCCCAGAAGATGGGCTTCAAGGACCGCGGGCTGCTCAGGGAGGGATACGTCGCGGACATAACCGTGTTCCACCCCAAGGAGGTGCGGGACGTCGCCACGTTCACCGATCCACAAAGGTACGCGTCCGGAATACCCTATGTCATCGTCAACGGTGAAGTGGTCATAGAAAAGTCGGAGCATACGGGTGCCCTACCAGGAAAGTCACTAAGAAGAGGCTAGGAACTCTTTCAGCTCTGCCAGGGAGACCGCATCCTTCTCGGTTGCGATTCGGGCCCCTCTCTCCTCTGAGATCGAGTCCCCCGCTATTGTTTTCAGCGAGCTTGTCATCCAGACTACCCTACTGTATCCTCCGTCGGCCTGGAAGAACTTGGGGCTCTTCAGGTATAATGTCGCGAATGTGGTAAAGCCATCTGGGTTCTGGTAACCTGCCACGTTATTCGCCAGCCTCGTCCAGGTCCAACCGCCAGGTGCCTCTCCTGCGTATTTCCTGTGTACCATCGCTATACCATCAAGCTCCGGGATGTAGTACGCCACGTTCTGGAAACAACTGCAGGCGGTGTGTGGATGCTTGAAGATGCTATGCAAATAGACTCGCTCTACCCTTCCCCCTGTCCGCTCCTTGGTTGCCTTGTTTACCCCGCTGTACTCCCCCTTCTCGGGGTCAATCAGTTCGCCTTTCTCTATTAACGTGCATTTATAGTAGACGTTACCGGGTGCCAGTAACGCCTGAGCCTTCAAGACCCACCATGGGCTTGATCCGCATTGGGACGGGCGATCGGGCGAAACCGTGCATGCATGACTGAGGCTGAAGCTGGCGCACCTCATACAGCCGTAGAAAGCGTCAACGCTCTCCTCAGTGGCCCCCTCAATATGCGCCTTCCTCTCGTCCTTGAACGATTTGATATCTGGGCTTAGTTTTTCAATCTTGTCATGATCAAGTAGTAGGCTGATCCTCATAGGTCCTATCTCGGGGAACTTGTTTCTCAGCTCAACCTGGATCACCTTCAGGATGTGTTCGTACTCGAATCCGTTCTCCTTGGCGCCATTTGATACTTGAAGGGAGTCAACTGAGCCTCCCATGAGGTTGACCTGGACTCCCTTGATGTACTTGATTACTCTTAGCAGCGTACTCTCCACGCCCACAGTAACTATGTCGTCTACGACGGGGTTACCTAGCTCCACCAGAATGGAGATATCGTCAAGGCTTTCCCCTTTCACTATGAGCTCATCTCCTACTATGCTATGATTTGGTATAGCAACTACGAAGCTCTCTGGGGAGCCTTTGACCTCAACAACCGGTCCCGTTATCTTCTCCCTACCGAAAACAGGACCCACCTCATGCGGGACCCCAGGAACGGCCTTCTCCACGAGCCTCGCTCTTACATTTGGCAAACCCCATGCGGTCTCCATCATCTCCTCCAACGATTCTCCAACGTAGACCATCCCTGTCAGACCTCGATCATCCCTGAGGGCAACCAGTGGAACCCCGAGAGCAAGCATCGACTGGATCATTGACTTTTCCATCGCCTCAAGTTCACCAGTAACAAACATGACGCCCGGCGCCTTCTCCTCTATCTCATGGGTGATAGCATGACTGGAACCTGCGTCAATCCTGGCATAAATCAGCGCGTACCTGATCATGAGCTGACCGAAGTAGACCACAGCGGTCTCCCTAGAGCCATAATCCACATGGTCAACATCCCCGAGGACCTGACCCGACCTCCCCACGGTGTGAATCTTGAAGTTCCTATCCCCGAGAAGCTGTGCAAGCTTGACAAGCTTCTCGTCTCCACCCATCAAAAGGGCCCACGCATTATTGCCCTCATTCAGGCCCAGGCAGTAAGACCTGAACCTGTCATCCGAGATGAAGTGGTCCACATGGTCCTCGTAACCTGACTCCACCTGCTCTGCGAGCCACAGGGCATCAAGGAAGTATCCTCCTTTCTCCTCCCTTACCCTGCTCAAAGCCCCCTCTGTCATCTCGTCCGTTGGCTCCATCACCCCTGTCAAGCCGAAAAGTAAGGGGTACCTGAACTCAGTTCCATGGTACTCTCCCCTTTCTGATGTTTTCTCCTTGAAAAACTCGTAAACCATTTCGCCCATCTGGGACACCTAACTCGGAGAACAGTTGAAGGGTAGAAGATAATGGTTGAGATTACCTGAGATTGTTGATCATCCGGAAGTCTTCCTTTATCGTATTCAGGACCACGTGAGTGTTTGTCCTCTCCACGTACTCCATGGACAGTAGGTCCTTGGGGAACTCGCTGAGCTCCCGCCTGTTCCTGAACTTGGCGATCACAATACTGTCGATGGCTCCGGTAACGTCGTAGACCGCGCACACATACGGCAACTTGGCGATATCCCTCTGGGTCTCCAACAGCTTGCCCCTGCCCACTGTAACCGTCATGATTACCGTGAGCTCAAAGCCCAGCCTCTCAAAGTCAAGCATAACCGTGTAGTCGGTTATCACTCCCGCAGACTCCAGACGCTGGATGTGGTTGATCACCGTGGCTGCTGAGACGCCGATGGCTCTCGCTAGCTCCCTGTTGCTCCTGTTCGAGTTTACGAGCAACTCGGCCAGGATCTTCCTATCTATATCGTCTAATGCGAACATTTGGTATCACACTACTGTTTATTGTTTTTAATAAACGCTTGATTGGTGTATATGAAACTTCCTATTTTCTTGGGATTTGTATATCAGAACGTCTAAATCATTCACATATGTTTTGTGCGCAGAAAGGAAAACCTCTCTATATTTTTTTTGACGTTTTTTGGCATAATTTTACACGGATAAATCAAAACCTCTTCACATACGTTTAGTCAACATCCAATTATACAACCAAACGTTTAGCAATAATGGGAAAAGGTATATATATGTGATTACGGAGGGAGTGAGTTATTATGGTTTCAAGCGTCCTAACCAACGAAGACTCCGTTGGACTGATTATGGAAAAAGTCGCAAAGCGTGACATCAAGTACCTCAGGCTCATAGTTGTAGACCCAAACGGCAGCCCAAAGGCGATGCTGATCCCTGAGTACCAAATCAGGGACTCACTGGAGAACGGTGTAGCGTTCGACGGCAGCAGCATCCCGGGTTTCGCCGAGGTCAATCAGAGCGACCTTAACCTCCACCCTGACCCATCAACCTTCCTGGTGCCAATGTGGGAGACTCCTGGAATCGCACTGATGTTCTGCTACGTCAGTAACCCCAATGGCGCTCCATTCCAGGGAGACCCAAGGGGGCACCTCAAGAGAACCGTTGATGACTTGGAGGAGAAAGGGTACGGTTTCAACACCGGTCCAGAACTGGAATACTTCTATGTCACGGACAAGGACGGAGGTGTGGCACCCTTCGGAAGCGGAGGGTACTTCGACCTTCCTCCACTCGACCCAACTGAGGACGTTAAACTTGAGACATTGATGTGTCTTGAGGCAGCGGGCTTCCAGCTAGACCGGGTCCACCACGAGGCAGCAATGGGGCAACAAGAGATCAACTTCCGTTACAGTGACGCACTGAAGACCGCGGACAACGTCATCCTGTACAAATTAGCTGTCAAGACCATTGCCAAGAAACATAACACAACCGCCACCTTCATGCCTAAACCGTTCTGGGGTATCAACGGAAGTGGCTGCCACATGCACCAGAGCATCGTTGACCTTGATACCGGTAGAAACATATTCAGCAACCCTGACACCGAGTTCGGGCTAAGCGAGACAGCCATACACTACATCGGTGGGCTACTCAAACATGCTCCAGCAATGTCAATGATCGTCGCACCCCTGGTGAACAGCTACAAGCGGCTTGTGCCCCACTACGAGGCACCAGTCTACGTGAGCTGGGGCTATGCTAACAGAAGCGCACTTATCAGGGTTCCACTGGCTCCCGGAGACAAGAACAACGTTACAAGGATAGAGTACCGCCACCCCGACCCATCATCAAATCCTTACCTCGTGGCAGCTGCGCTGCTAAAGGCTGGTTGGGAGGGCATCGACAAGAAGATCGAGCCAAGCGCCCCCTTGACCGAGAACATCTACGAGCTGACCCCCGCTCAGATGAAAGATAAGGGCGTGGGGTATATGCCCGAGCACCTGGGAGATGCTGTGGATATCTTCGCGGAGGACAAGACCATGGAGGACGCTCTAGGTGGCTTCCTCACCGAGAACCTAATCAAGCTGAAGCGGGCCGAGTTCAAGAGCTATATGGACTTCACAGGTGTTGACTGGTCTGCCAGCAGGCCAAACATCACGTCATGGGAGTACGAGCGCTACCTTACTCGCTGCTAAACCTTACAGCTGATCTCCGCGATCTTCTCGGGGAGGTCATCCAGTTCCGAAATCATTTTCTCATACCACCTGTCGAGGGCATCCCTTATCGAAGCCTTGAGCATCTTGGGTGGGACGGGTCTGTACCTGAACTTGTACCCCCCCAGGCCGATGAGCTCCTCGTTCCTTATGGCCAGACCTTTCTCCACCAGGTTCTGGAGGATCCTCTGGGCCGTTGACCTGCTCTTTCCCATAAGTTCTGCTGCCTCGTTGATTGTTAAAGGTCCCTTGTTGACGAGGACGCAGTACGCCCTGATCTCCGTGGTCTTTATCCCCAGGGCGCACCTCATGAGTTCCTCCGGCCCTATCTGCTGTGCGTTGAGGATGTTCTGTATCTCTCTAAGACTCATAACTATGTTCAAAGGTGTTGAACATCTTTAAATATCTTTATATTACGTGGAAAGGCAGGGAAATGTGAATCATAATGAGTAAACCAGTTGAGGTTACAGACGCGAACTTTGATGAATTCGTGAAAAACAATCCAAAGGTTGTAGTTGACTGCTGGGCGGCGTGGTGCGCCCCCTGCAGGATGCTCGGCCCAATCATAGACGAGCTTGCAGAGGAAAAGACCGATGTAAAGTTCGCCAAACTAGACGTGGACAAGAACAGGGCTGTTCCATCCAAGTACGGCATCATGAGCATCCCGACTCTCCTCTACTTCAAGGATGGCCAGTTGGTGGACAAGACCCTGGGCGCACTACCGAAACAGGCGATCGAGTCAAGGCTCTCCAACCTGTAAAAAGACTGGTTAAACCCGGCTACTCAATTTCTTGGTGATTTTAAGCAACTCGTCGGGACTGATGGGCTTCATCAGTATCTCGTCGCTGTCCAGGTCCGTGTGGTTCTCCAGGGCTTCCATGTGCCCCGTCAGCATGACCACGTTGATGTCCCCGTCCTTCTCCTTCAGCATCTTTGATAACCTGGAGCCTGGGATATCGGGAAGCTTGTAGTCAAGGATGGCCAGATCGAAATTGAACCTGTTCATCTTCGTGAGGGCCTCGTTGCCTGAGTTTGCCGTCTCGACGGCGAAACCCGCGTCCTCTAGTAGCATCTCGAAGGTATCCGCCAGGAACTCGTCGTCGTCCACTATCAGCACACTGAGCTTGGGTGGCTGCTGGGCCCTTTCCTGTTCCTCGTACTCCCTGAACGCCTTACTGAACTTGGGATGTCCTTCCAGCGATCTTGTGATGGCCTCCATCCTGCCAACAAGCGTATCCAATTTTTTTTCATGCTCGTTTAGAACATTAATTAACATGTCAAGTACGTCTAACTTTTCAGGTACACTCATGGTTGGGCTTCCGGAGTATCGTTGTTGTAAATGTATACGCATTTGGTATTTTAATCTTGAGGTAATGTTTAGACTTGGTATCCTGAAATATCTATTTCATGCCATAATCTATATACTAAAAAACTATTTAATATTTGAAGAATTATAATACAAACCATTAAATGCCCTGTAAAACTTGGTTATCATTCCATATTTGGGCCACCGGAAGCCCTATTAACCCTGTATCGCTAGTGATACACAGAGTGATGTTTGGCATCTTCCTAGTACCGTTGATGATGCTCATCGGGGTAATGTTTCTGGTGGCGTCAATCTTTACAGGGATATCCGTTGTAGTAAAACTCGCTTTCTTCCTGGCATTCCTGCCAATAAGAATCCTGCTCTGGATGATAGGCTTGATCTTATGATCAGATAGCATCCCCGCCGAAAGCAACAAGGAGGTAGGCGTCGTGTAGTCTCTCCCAATCATCATTCTTTATATACAGTCAGAGATAATGACCAAGGAACGATTTGCTTGAGATAATTGGACTGTTGGTGGCCTTCATCGGGATTTTCGTCCTGAGAGCCAAGAATATCGATTTCTACATCGCAATCACACTGGCGGCCCTGATCATCGGGCTGACCTCCGGGGATCCCATACGCATCCTGTTCGATGTACTGATCCAGACCCTATCTGCGTACAACACGTGGAACCTGGTGTCCGCTGTTGCCCTGATCACGGTGCTGGGTTACGCGCTGAACGAGACAGGGCTCATGGTAAGCTTCATCGAGGGGTTGAGTAAAATACTGCCGGGGAACATACTGATGGCGACCATCCCAGCCCTGTTCGGATTCCTATCCATGCCAGGAGGCGCGCTGATGTCCGCTCCATTCATCGAGCCAGAGGCGAACAAGCTGGGGCTGAGACCGGAGCACAAGACCTACTATAACGTTTGGTTCAGGCACCTGCTGTACTGGGTCAACCCCATCACGTCCTCCACCATCATGGCGGTGAGCCTCTCAGGCATCCCCATCAACACATGGCTCAGGGTCCAGTCCCCCCTGTTCTTCGTCATGATTGCCATCGGCTTCATCGCCAGCAGGGGCTTCATCGCGACCCCCAAGAAGAACGGGGGACTCAAGGGACTGACCATGGAATCAATGAAGGGCGGTGTCCCCATTCTCGTCACCGTCGCATTGACCCTCTACGGGACCCCCATCTGGGCCGCGCTTGCGGCGGGGACGCTTATCGCAATGCTTCTGGGAAGCGTAAAGCCTGACAAGGCGATGGAGATAGTGAGGAACGGTATCCGCTGGGACCTTGTGCTTGCAATAATATCAATGCTGTACCTGAGGGACATGATAACTTCCTCGGGCTCCGTGGTCAAGCTCTTCGAGGCCGTCATCGCATCCGGGATACCTGTCATGGCCATCGCCATCGTGGTCCCACTGTTCATAGGGGCCATATCGGGCTCCCCCGCCATGGGCGTCGGCATCGCGTTCCCCATCCTCCTCCCCCTGTTCGGGGAGGCCAATATACACCTGACCAGCATTGTGTTCCTAGGGATAACATGCACCTACATAACGTCCCCCCTCCACCTGTGCTTGGTCCTGACGAACAACTACTTCAAGTCGGACCTCAACAAGGTGCTAAGATATCTGGCCCCAAGCTGCCTCGCCCTTTACTTGGTCGGCTTGGCCTACCACCTCTTCCTTTACAGCCTGTAACCTTTCCACACAGGATAAAGTAGACACAAAACGGCTACAGGGGTAGTATTGACTACCCCCTTGTTGAATCTTTCCTCTAAATATGTTCGTTGGGTATAGTGTTGACTGTAGGGAGCCATTGCCCTGATAGTATTCATTTACTTCTGCCCCGTTATCTTGGATGATAATATTGGGAGTCCTCCTAACGCCTATCATATTCAGGAAGGAGCTGGAGTTGGATGACCTCCGGGGCAAGAGCTTCGCAGTGGACGGGTACATCGTGCTGCACGAGTTCCTGGCGATGATCAGGGACAGGGCAGGGACTCCCCTGATGGACAAGGACGGAAACGTTACAAGCCACCTTGTGGGGCTGGCCTTCAGGACCACTAGACTGATCTCGGATTATGGGATGAGTTTAGTCTTCGTCTTCGACGGTAAGCCGCCTTCCCTGAAGATGGGGGAGATTGAGAAGAGGCGTGAGGCGAGGAGAAAGGCCGAGAGGGAATACCGTGAGGCCGTTGAGCGGGGTGATCTTCCCACCGCGTTCTCGAGGGCTGTCATGACGGGTGGGTTGACGAGGGACCTCGTGGACGACGCAAAACGTCTCCTTGACCTGCTGGGCATCCCCTGGGTCCAGGCCCCAAGTGAGGGCGAGGCCCAGGCGGCGTACATGGCGAGGCAGGGGCACGTCTGGGCATCCAACAGCAAGGACTACGACTCCCTGCTTTTCGGGGCCCCTCGGTTGATCCGGTTTCTCTCCATCAGTGGACGTGAGTGGCTTCCCAGCAAAGGCAGGGCAAGGCGGGTCTGCCCCGAGTTGATAGATCTGGAGAAATTTCTGGACCACTTGGGGATCAACCGCGAGCAGCTTATCGACCTGGGCATCCTGGTGGGAACAGATTTCAACGATGGGATAAAAGGCGTCGGCCCCAAGACTGCCCTGAAACTTGTCCGTGAGCACGGGAGGATTGAGGACATGCCCCCGGGTATCCGTGATAAGCTGCCTGATACCGTTGATCGGATACGAGACCTGTACCTCAACCCTGACGTGACCGATGATTTCAGCGTCCAGCAGGGGGTTCTGCAGGAGGAAGAACTGGACGCCTTTCTGGTAGGCTATAGGAATTTCTCCACAAAGCGTGTGCAGACCCTCATCAACAGGATGAGGAGCAGTGCTGCCCAGAAATCACTGAACGAGTTCTTCGGAGGCAGAGGATGACCCTATTCAAAGAGCTGGCGGCCCTATGCAAGAACTTGGAAGCGACCACCAAGAGGAAGGAGAAAACAGAGCTCATCTCCGGGTTCCTCCACACCCTGGGAGAGTCCGAGATCAAGCCAGCCATCCTTCTTATCATTGGCAGCGTCCTACCTGAGACCGATGGCCGTTCACTTGACGGCGGCTGGAGGACCATCAGTAGGGTCATGGATAGGAAGGG
>JAUWLH010000001.1 GCA_030613835.1 Candidatus Bathyarchaeota archaeon
TTTCAGTGTATCGCCAACTGTTTAGACTAACTCAGAACATGGGCAGACGTATTTAGAAGGCTTCTAGATGGATTCAGAAGGCAGCTAGACGAGTAGATGGAAGGGGGCTGTCGTCCCCTTGTTTCCATACTACGCATTAGCGTAGGCGTGCAAAGGAACTGATACGTCTGATTGATCGAATCCTTCTGCTTTCTATCTATTTCTTCTAGACGTTCTGATTTTCCTTCTAGACCGTCTAATTTTCCTTCTAGACAGCCTGATTCCCATATGCTACACATCAATCAGTGCGACGACCAGCTAGGGAACTGTTCTGGATTCAGTTAAAAATCATTATCGAAGAACTCTTAGAGTGCTGTTTTTTCTTCCGATAGTTCAAACGAGGTGAGACTACTAGTTTAGACAATCTTGTTCCATCTACTGAAGTGCCTACAGTTTGGTGTGGAGAGAAAGATAAGAACTAGGGTTATGATGAAAAAATGTTACAACCACTCTATAGTAGGTAACTACTATTCTCAGCTCCTCCCAGAACAGTATTCCATAAACACGCGTCTCTTGATGCAAACGCCCAGCAACCAGCCTCTTTTTACCATGAACGCTCTTAACCAGCAACAAAACCCGCAGCGTTCAAGCGCAACTGGTAAAAGTAGGAAATGCATCCTCACACCTAACAGGAGAATGCAAAATTGGAGAAGCGTGTATACGACTTCACCGAGGGAAACAGGGACATGAAGGCCCTCCTCGGCGGAAAGGGAGCAAACCTAGCCGAGATGATGAGCCTCGGACTCAACATCCCCCAGGGATTCACAATCACAACAACGACCTGCAACGAGTTCATGAAGGCAGGAGGAAGATTTCCGGAGGGCCTCTGGGGAGAGATACTAGAGCACGTAAAGACCCTAGAGGAAACATCGGGCAAAAAGTTCAACGACCCAGAGAACCCGCTGCTAGCCAGCGTCAGGAGCGGCGCACCAATCAGTATGCCTGGCATGATGGACACCGTCCTAAACCTGGGCATCAACGATAGCGTGGCCGAGACAATTATCAAGCTTACAGGGGACGAGCGGTTCGTATGGGACGCTTACAGGCGCTTCCTCACCATGTTCAGCGACGTAGTCATGGGCCAGGAACGCCACGCATTCGAGGGAGTCTTCAATAAGGTCAAGCAAGGCGAGGGTGTAACCGGTGATACAGAGGTTAGCATCGACGGCCTCAAGGAGACCGTGGCTGGCATGAAGTACCTCTACAAGGAACTAATCGGCGAGGAGTTCCCACAGGACCCCATGGACCAGCTCAAGGCGTCCATTGCAGCCGTCTTCAACAGCTGGGACATCCCCAGGGCCAGGACGTACCGCAAGTTCGAGGGCATCCCAGACTCCATAGGTACAGCGTGCAACGTCCAGACCATGGTGTTCGGTAACATGGGCTGGGACAGCGGAAGCGGCGTCATGTTCACAAGGAGCCCAAGCGACGGAAGCAAGGGGCTCTTCGGCGAACTACTATTCAATGCACAAGGGGAGGACGTAGTCGCGGGAATCAGGACCCCCATACACCTCTCAGAGCTAAACGAGCAGCAGCCAGAGCTCTACAGGGAGCTTGAGGATATCGCCAGTATCGTTGAGGAGCACTACAAGGACATGCAGGACATGGAGTTCACCATCGAGAAGAAGAAGCTCTGGATACTCCAGACTAGGACAGGAAAGAGGACCGCAAGATCAGCAATCAAGATCGCGGTAGATATGGCCGAGGAGGGATTAATCGACAAGAAGACCGCGCTCCTGAGGATCACACCCAACAATGTCGACCAGCTACTCCATCCCCAGTTTGACCCGGCGGGAAAGGCTGCAGCGACGTTCCTTGCTAAGGGACTAAACGCAAGCCCAGGGGCAGCGGTAGGGTACGCCATCTTCAACGCTGACAGGGCAGAGGAAAGGGGCAAGGCAGGCGAACCGGTAATCCTAGTGCGCCCAGAAACCACGCCCGACGATGTCAACGGAATGATCGTAAGCCAGGGCTTCCTGACCCAGCACGGCGGAGGCACCAGCCACGCGGCCGTAGTTGCAAGGGGATGGGGAAAGCCATGCGTAGCAGGCTGTGAGTCCATAAGGATCGACACTAATAGAAACCTGTTCACGGTAGGCAAGCACACGATCAAGGAAGGTGACTGGATAAGCGTGGACGGAACAACCGGAGAGGTTTTCCTCGGGCAGGTTCCCAAGATCGAGACAGCGTTCGAGAAGGAAAAGGAGCTCATTAAGGCACTTGAGTGGGCCGATGAGATCAAGACCATCGGCGTGCTAACAAACGCGGACACGCCAGAGGACTCGCTTAAGGCGCGTCAGTTTGGCGCAACAGGGATAGGCCTATGCAGGACTGAGCACATGTTCTTCGACCAAGAGGACGAGGAGATCAGCAGGCGTGAGAACGTCGTGGCCATGATCCTAAAGTCCGATGCAGCGGCCCCACTTCTGAGAGATATCATAGACCTTGAGAATCAGATCGAGGCAAACGACAACGATGAGGAAGCCAAGGCTGCATTAAAGGCTCTCAAGGAAAAAGCCGAGACAAGCAGTGATGTTCAGGAGTACAAGGAGGCGCTTGCGAACCTGCTCCCCTTCCAGATGAAAGACTTTGTGGGAATCTTCGAGGCCATGGACGGATACCCCGTAATAATCAGACTCATCGACCCACCCATGCACGAGTTCCTGCCCCCGAGGGAGGAGCTACTAATAGAGGTCACTGAGTTAAGGTGTACAGGAAAGGACCCCGAGGAACTCAAGGAGAAAGAGTACCTGCTACAGGTCGTCGAGAGCCTATGGGAGACAAACCCCATGCTCGGCCTAAGGGGATGCAGGGCTGGCCTAATGTACCCGGGTCTAACCGAGATGCAAGTCCAGGCCATCATGGAGGCGGCTGTCGAGGTCAAGAAGGCTGGAGTAGACGTTCACCCCGAGATCATGATCCCGCTAACTAGCCACGTGAACGAGATGCGCGCCGAGCACGACAAGCTCCAGAAGGTAGCCATGAAGGTGCTCAAGGAATCTGGCATGGAGGACCTGGCATACAAGATTGGGACCATGATCGAGATCCCAAGGGCCGCGCTAACAGCGGATGAGATCGCGGAGAGCGCCGAGTTCTTCAGCTTCGGAACCAACGACCTAACCCAGATGACCTTCGGTATCAGCAGGGACGACGCCGAGGGCAAGTTCCTGCTAAACTTCGTAGAGAGGGGACTGCTACCGAGCAACCCATTCCAGGTCATCGACAGGAAGGGCGTCGGACAGCTAATGAAACTGTGCGTAGAGAAGGGAAGATCAACTAGGCCAGACCTTGAGATAGGAATCTGCGGCGAGCACGGAGGCGAGCCCAACAGCATAGAGTTCTGCCACATGATCGGCCTGAACTACGTGAGCTGCAGCCCCTACCGGATACCCATCGCCAGGCTGGCGGCAGCACACGCCCAGCTCAACTATCCAAAAGACTAACCCTTTTCCTCATTTATCATAAATATTAGAAACCATACAAGGTTTGCATGGCTACACTAAACCACATTGGGATATACGTCAAAGACCTTGGGAAGAGCCTGGCATTCTATGAGGAGCTCTTCGGGTTCAAGGTCGTGAACAGCTTCACCAGCGGCGAGGCAAAGATATCCATGATCGACATAGGTGGAGGAACTCTTGAGCTTGTACAGCGACCAGGTTCTCCAACTGCGCCTCCAGACGGAAACTGGAGCCATGTCGCAATTCATGACCCGAAATTCGATGAAACCGTGGCTAAACTTGAGAAGAAAGGGATAGCCACAAGACTCGTGACGATGAGTAACGGGAGCCGCCTGTGCTTCTTCAGCGACCCAGACGGTCATGTCATAGAAATCATGGAGAAAAGCTTCTAGCCCCATCCCTTTTTAGTATATTTCTAGTTTGCGTATGAACACTCTAGATCACGTCGGAATCTGCGTCAAGGACCTTAACGAGACGGTAAGCTTTTACGAAATCCTGTTCGAGTACACTATCCACAGTAGGCTTTTCAACCACGGGATCCACATCGTTCACATGGATATGGGCTTTCCCCTGCTCCAGTTAAAGCAGAGCGGTGTACCCGGAACACCAGGGGCAGGAAAATACAACCATTTCAGCGTACACACAAGCGATTACGATGCCTTCATCAACAAACTTGAGGAAATGAAAATAGGGTACTGGGAAATGAGTCTAGGCCCGGGAAAGTGGCTGGTTAATTTCACCGATCCAAGTGGTCACGACATAGAGGTCTGTGAGGCTCCCTTCAAAGGTTAAAAGAGGATGTCATGGGGGATTGCCCTCTCATCCAGCATCCGCCTAATCTTTCCCCTCAGAGAATCATAGTAAACAGATGATGCCTTTGATGCCTCCTTGAACTCGCCTAACATCTCTGGGTAGTGTCTATCCACCGTTGCCTCGATGTTCCTCCAGTTACCCGCCTTTATATTCAGCCTATCTACAATCACTCGGCTCACAGATTCCGCAAGTCTATTCAATAAAGCCTCAAATCCTGCCTCGGAAACATATGGCAGGAGAGGCCCGAGGAATGCATATGTGGGTATCCCAGCATCGCTGAACAGTTTAAGTGCATCCAGGCGTTCCTGAATCGGTGAAGCTCCTGGCTCAAACGCTCTCCTGACCTTCTCGTCGAAAGCTGTGACGGTTAGCCCCACCTCAACTTCATCGAACCTGCCAAGGAGATCCAGGTCCCTCGTTACGAGAGAGGACTTTGTGAGGACCTCAACAGGGAAATCGTGGTCCACGAGTACTTCTAACAAGCTCCTAGTAATGCCGTACTTCTTCTCGACGGGCTGGTACGGGTCCGTCACGCTCGATAAAAGGATCACTCCCCTCCTCCTCTTTTCCACATCTTTTAGGAGGCATTCTTTGGCGTTCTTTTTCACGTCAACGAAGCTGCCCCACTTCTCGCCTTTATGGTACCACCTTGTCATGAACTTGGCATAGCAGTATGTGCATGCGTGGGCGCACCCTATGTACGGGTTGACGGCATAATCAACTCCCTTGATCCCGCTGCTGTTGATGATACTCTTGCAGGTGGTCTCCCCTATTTTCACGACAGTAATGCTGATTGTCGACCTATATATAAACCGCCGAGTTAGATATTTTTCAGTAACACTTCGAAGGTCGATTGATTAGATTGAAGATGGTAATAATTTACGATAGCAAGACTGGAAACACCGAGAAGATGGCTAAGGCGATCGCCGAGGGCGCAAGTAACCATGCAGAGGTCGAGGTCAAAAAGATAGGGGAGGCGTTCCCACTCATTATTATGGCCGACGCCGACGGCGTCATCTTTGGGTCACCAGTCTACTACGCTGATATATCCAACAACATGAAGGATTTCCTATCCCACGTCGAGACGTACATCAATGCAAATAAGAGGAAGATAAACAACAAGCCAGCCTCGGTTTTCGGAAGCTACGGGTACGACGGCGCCTGGATTATGGAGGAGAGACTCAAGGAGAGAATCATGGGTCTTGGTTACAAAGTCTCGGATAATGTTCTAGTCATGATTGACTCGGATATAAAGTACAATTTCGATGCCAATTCAGCTAAATGCAAGGAGTTCGGCAGGAAATTCGCCGAGTCCCTTTAACTTACTTTTTTTTCTATAATGAATGTACCCTAAATTCATTAGTTGTTTACCCCAGCTATGTGTCCAAAGTTTCTCCCTTTTCAAAGCTGAAAATCACAGTGTTTAAACATCTGAAACCTCTTGTTTTCCCAATGTCTCCGGTCAGTATTTACGATGAAACTGAGAGGGTCAATGATCATTTATTTCTGGGTATCAATCTAGGAAAGGGGCACTCCGTCGGCTGGAGCTTAAAGAAGGTAATCAAGGATGGCTTGCCAGGCCATGACGCACCCAAGAATTTTTCCAATTTACTGGACTTGTTGCTGACCTTGTTCAAGGAGTCCGAGTCCGAGTGGTCAGGTTCGGTGGCTATAAACAGCATTGATGTTCTATCCGCGCCACTCCTAAGAAAAGAAAAGCTCACAAAGGATCAAATCGAGGAGAAATTATGTTCTTTCGTTTCTTCAATTAGCGAAATGGATTTGAACATTACCCTGGTCCTCGATTTAATTCCCGATGAGGAATTATCGGATGCGTATAGTGTCTATCAGTCGGAAATAGATGTTTTCAACCTATCGCTCAGCAAAGCTATCTCCCTAAACATGGAGGGCGGTCACTTCAACCCAACTCCGGTGATTAACATCCACGATGATAAGCAATGGGAGAACCCGGTCCTAGACTCTTATCTTGCGCTCTCTTTCCAGTATGGGCAGCCATTAATCCAGAATATGCTGAGTGGGATCATATCATCTGAGTCGATTAGACCCGAGCCACAGGAGCCGAATTTCGAGATACTCTATTTGAGGCTGGGAGCCCCCGTGGGAAACGCTGACAACCGTGGAATCTTGGGTTATGTCTGCATCAACCTGGAGGAGATAGCCGCGCTGGCCGAGTCCGAGCCAAACTTCTTCACTTTGCTCGACAATCAGATCGACATTGCAACCGATAAACTGATTGAACATAGGGAAAACCTAATCGAAAATATTCGGACTGGCAGGATGCCCATTACCGAGTGGTTTATCGATGATTCTCAATGGCTCTACTCAGCAATCTCCGTTGTCGGTATGAACGAGGCACTCCAAGTGTTAATTGATGCACCTCTGGCACATATTGCAGGAAAGGCTGTGACCTACCAGCTTCTTGAGTTTCTGCTCAGAAAAATCGAGTCGATCCAGCTCGAAAAAAGCGTCCTTTTTACCGTGGAATCCCGCCCATCTGAGTACCCTGGGTCACTGATGCTCGATAAATCTAATTCAGATACAAAGTTCCTTACAGCTGCCACGGATCTTTCCCCTCAACATGGCGATGAGCTCTGGGATGCGTTGGAGCACCAGAAAAAATTCGATTCGATGTACACTGGGGGTACGCTACAGCAGGTCTTCCTCAAGGAGAGACTTGCATACCATGAGGGATGCAAGCTTCTGGCAAGAAGAATAATCGAAACCTTCGGGTTCAACTACATCGCGATAACGCCAAACTTCTCCCTGTGTCCTGTACATGGATATCTTAGCGACAGTGACGATCCGATACAATGCGAAAAATGTATACCATACACTAGGATTGATGGAATTATACAGGCAGTTGAAGGGCTACCAGAATCATTAAAGGAGGTTTATCAGACACGAGTCCAATTCGACGTAAAAAACAGGTAAAGGCCGAGCTCCCTATAGTCGGGATGAACAGGTTGAGCCTTGTCGATTTCCCCGGCAAGCTCTGCATGAACCTGATTGTGCCGGGCTGTAACTACCGCTGTGCCTACTGTCCTCACGAGCAGTTGATCCATCACCACATCCCCATGCCCAAGATCGGAATGGTTGAGATCGTAAAGCTTGTGAGGCCAAGGATGGGGTTCCTTGATGGGGTCTCCATTGGCGGCGGGGAGCCATTCCTCCATAGGGGCCTCGGAAGCTTCCTCTCTGAAATGCGGTTCCAGAACATTAAGGTCAGGATCAAGACCAACGCATCGAGACCTAGAGCGGTCCAATACGTTCTAGACGAGGAATTGATTGATTACCTCAGCGTGTTCATTCCAGGTCCTTTGAGTAGGTATACAGATATCGTTAACTACAGAATTAATGTCGACGATGTAAAGCGTTCCATCCAGATCATCAGGAAGAGCAATATCCCCTACGAGTTCAGAGTAAAACCTATTCCCGGGCTCGTGGAAAAAGAGGATATCTTAGAAATAGCCAATACTCTGTCAGGATCTAGAAGACTGGTGATAGAGCGGTTTGATCCCACTCATATACTTGACCCAAAGGTATGTGGATCCGAGGTGTTTTCTCAGTCTGAACTGGAAGATATTCGAGATTCAGCTTCTCCGTATTTTGGAGAAGTAATCCTTTCTTACTGACTTTAACATATTCAACGTTCACTGTAGTTGGATATGTATGTAGTAAATGCAAGTATTACTATAAATAATAATATGATTGATATTTATCTATTTTAAATGGAAGATAAATAAATGAAAGTAGTATATGCTATGATTATGCTACATATTATAATGGTAAATACATTTGCAATTATTAATAATGTAATGATTGAGTTTATTGACTAGATCACGAAGAGGTAGATAAGAGCCGTCTCAATTCCTGCTGCAAACACTAGGAGCGGGATTATCCTCATCACGAAGATGCTTAAACTAGTAGTCACATATTTTTGGAGTCCATCTCTCCTCAAGAGCCTATGAATTACTGAATATCCAAGACCAACCCCCATGGAGGCGCTTAGCAATATTGTGGGTATCTCTATTATTCCATGAGGAAGTATTGTTGCAAACACAAAGGCCAAGCCTTGAACCTGAGCGACGTTCCATGATATATAACCAATGAAGAAGCCGTTAAATGCCATAAACATCAGTGGTGGGACTCCTCCGAGTAAACCTGAAATCACGAAAAGAGAGCTTGCGACGATATTGTTTGATAGTATTGCAACGAACATCTCAATGCTTGTTGACTCAGTTGGATCCGGAATGTTGCTTAGGACTCCTTCAAAGCTTTGGGCTGACGTCTCGTCACCCAACGCGTATCCAATGAAAATGCTGAATAAGAATACTAGGCTGGATATTGCGAATAGGGGCACCAGTTTAGCTAGGTAATCATCCTTTCCTTGGAAGAAGGACGACAGTATTCCTTTTCTTTCATCACTCATCTTCATTTTCCTCTGGTATCCATATCTCAAGCGCTGCCCCCCTGATATCCCTTTCTAGGACCGTCTTTCTATTGTCCTTCTTCGCCAACTCGACTGCTCGTTCTGCCACGAGTTGACCATACTCCCCAATATAATCCCTGAGTTTGTTTGCGGCGCCCTCGTTAATTCTAAGTTTCCCCGCTTTCTTGAGCAATCGCCTAATCGGCGCGATCGTGAACTCTTCAGCCATCATTCATCTATTTCACGCCCTGTTATTTGGGTTGTTTGATGTTTCTTTCATGTGAACCCCCTTGTTTTGGGATAACCATATCAGGCGCATCATGCGTCTTTCAGTGTATGAAGAAGCAGCTCGTTTTCATAGCTCTCATATTAGCCTCGTTTACGGTTACACCTGTTTATGGAAAACCTGACCTTGTTTTAACTGTGGAACCTGAACCAGGTTATAACCAGATGTGGGCATTCGAAACCTACATGGTCAAAATAACCTTGACGGGCTTGAATCTTACTGAATACTCAGAGTACGATCTGAGTGGTCAAGTTATTGCCGACGGTATTGTCAGGTGGCGTGGGACTGGACAATACCCTCACGGTGAGAGTGTTACGGGGTACTCGATAAAATTAGAAAATGAAACGCTGAGGTTGAATGCGAGCATTGAAGACCCAAGTTTCAACTTCAATCTCACTTTGTCCAAGGATGCATACCTTTACGGGATGTGGCCCTTCGAGAATGTTGAAATATTGTTGAGCTTCGATGTCTTCTTTGAGGAAGACAACGGTACAGGGGCGAAAATTGGCCCTCGGCTTGGGTCAGTCTCTTCTAGGTACATATTGTTGGATGATGAAAAGGTGGAGTACCTAGAAGGGAAGATTCTAGAGATGACGGCTGAGGTACATGCCGCGACTGGTGCCCTGGGGCTTCCTGATTTCAACAGGACTAGGTACGAATCGATGGTTTCAGCTATGAACACGAGCATCAGTTCTGGCAACTATCTTGAAGCCCAGGATCAGTGGGAAAGATGGGACAACAGGGATAGACTGAGGATGTTGAACGCTTTTTCCAGTCATGTGGACTCACAGGTCGCGGAGCTTGTGGCCCTTGAAGGGGTTGAAACAGAACTAGAGCGTATTCAGGTCGAATTTGATCTAATAGAGGACAAGTACATCGCTCTACTCACGAATAACAGGCAGACAATTTCGGAGCTGGAGTCCAGAAAGCAAGAACTCACAACCGCTATCACAGGAATCTTCCTCACAGCGATGGTTTTCTTCTTTTTAGGAAGACACATCAATAAGACAGGGGATGAATGATGCTGGACCTTGTCTTTGTAGAGACCTCATTGGAGCTGGTGCCTCCCGAGATACTTAGGCATCCCTCAGTCAAGAGGAACGCCAAGAGAAGGGGTAAGCGTGCAGAGGAGACGCTGCTAGATCGGAGCCTTCACCACTACGCGATGGACAGACTATCTGACGCGGAGAAGAGAGGGAGACCAGATATTCTTCACTTCTGTATGCTAGAGGCCATGGGGTCGCCCCTTAACAGGAAAGGTCATCTGAGGTTGTGGGTGAACACCCTTCAAGGATACAATATCGAAGTGGCTCAATCGACGAGACCTCCGAGGGACTGTTTAAGGTTCAACAGTTTGATGGAGCAGCTTTTCGTAAACGGGCAGGTGCCCCCTGATTCCAAGGAGCCCCTGATGAAACTCAGCAAAGCTTCTTTAGAGGACCTAGTCAAGCGTTCTTCACCTAGCAAGGTAATCGCACTATCCAGTCATGGTGAAGAGAGTAACTTCCCCGATGTGGCTAGGATGCTATCCGATGAAGCGAGGCCCATGGTCTTGATCGGAGCATACCCAAAGGGTCCAATGAAAGACGAGACATTGGATTTGACAGACGAAGTTTATTCAGTCTATCCAGAGTCACTTGAGGCCTGGACCGTCACGAGCAGAATTTTGTACGAATACGAGAGAACAATAGGATTGATATAAAAAGAAAAAAAAGGTTGAATATCTTTTACTTGGCTTTCGGCACTGTGTGGCTTAGCTTTCCTGCCTTGTAGTATGCGCTGAAACTCTTGGCGCAGGAACTGCATTTATAGCCCTTGGCGTCGAACTGGCCGAACTTCCATTCCTTACCAGTAGCCTTTGCTTCTCCTCCACAAACTGGACATTTCATAGTGGATCAGTCTATTTATAGTATATACTCTTTATAAATGTTGGGGAATTGTTCAGAAAAAACAAGACAATTACGCCTTTTTCGAATAATTTTCGGCTTCATTTTTTATCCTCACTCCATCTTATATCTCAGGTTTTCCCATCTATTTTCAATGAGCCTTCTAATTGGCACAAGTGGCTGGAGCTACAAGGAATGGGTTGGCCCGTTCTATGAAAAGAAAACTGGGATGTTTTCTCATTATGCGCTATTTTTCCACACTGCCGAGATCAACAGCACCTTCTATCGTTACCCATCAGAGGGCATGATACTAGGACTCAGAAGGAACGCGCCCCCTGGCTTCGTTTTCGCCGCGAAGCTACCCAAGCTGGTGACTCACGACAAGTGGTTGAATCTTGGAGAAGGGGTTGAGGATGATACTTACAGGTTCCTCCAGCTTATGCAACCGCTCGCTGAGCGCCTTGGCCCTATCCTGATCCAGCTCAGGCCCAAGTTCAATTTTGAGGAGCACGCCGGGGTCCTTGAGGATTACTTAGACATGATTCCTGGTAATTACGAGTGGGCAGTGGAGTTCAGGAACCTGTCGTGGCTCAGGAACGAGACCTACGATATTCTGAGGAAGCGTAACATCGCTTACACCGTCGTGGACGAGCCGTTGCTTCCCTCTGATTTGCATATCACGGCAGATTTCGCTTATATCAGGTGGCACGGACATGGCGCGAACTTGTGGTATGATTACGAGTACAAGGAGGATCAACTGGAGAAATGGGTGCCCAAGGTGAAGGAGATCACGTCGAAGGTCAGGCGTACCTATGGTTACTTCAATAACCACTTCAACGCGAACGCGGTCAAGAACGCCGTCGAGATGCTGGGGCTTCTCGGAGAGGCGACTCCCGAGCAGAAAATAGTGCATGAGAAGATATCCACTTACCGCGAGGAGTCCGCTCGGCCACGAGGGGTACAGCCCCTGAGTGCTTTCATGGAGAGGGATGAGGAGCTGTCTGTTGCTGATCACCTTATGCATTTCACTGACCCTAGGCGAATTGGCCGAGGCGAGAAGATCAGCGACGACGAGCTTGGAATAGAGAGGGGCTCTAACGATGTTCTTCAGGCAAAAATCAGGGGTTATTATATCGATATTAATCTCGACAGGAAGGTGATCAAGCACGACTGCGACGACTGGCGGAAGGGCCGCCAAACGAAGAGGATGTGCAAGCACATGGTCAAGTTCTTCATGAGTCTCCCTCCCGGTCAGGCAAAACGGGTTCTGGGAAGAATATGGGTAGATCTGGATGGATGGGTTTTCGAGTAGTTAATCTACATCGATCCCAGCTGATCCGAGTAGACTCATGACGATCCGTTTGTGCTTTCCCTTCAAACCCTTGTCAAGGAGCACCTTGTCAATTCCTTGGCTCTTTTCCACCATCTGATGGATGAGGTCCTCGTTTAGGAGCTCGATGGCGTACTTTGCCGCCATATGACCCATCGCGTAATCCTGAATGTTCTCGCTGAACTTTGGGCAGTAGTGTCCCCCGCCGAAGCCGATGGCTACGGACGCTTCATCCTTCGAGTCCATTCCTTTCAGAATGCAGTCCACTAGATACTCTGCGACTTTCTCGTCTCTCCACTGCTCTTCCCTGCTCCCGATCTCCACGAAGAACATAGGAACATCGAACTCGGTAGGGCTATGATGCGTGGCCTCAAGGCTGACCTGAAATCCTTCAGGGGGAGATTCAAGCATTTTCATGTAAATATTCCTCATGGGGTTCGGCGCCGTCATCTGAAGCTCCTTGGGGTTTCCACCGTACATCGCCTTGCCAAAGTTTCCAGTTGGATGCGCCGTCAGACTTGGCCTACCACTGGCTGCCCAGTGCCTACTCGCCACAACTATGTACTCTAATTCGTGTTCGGTTGCGATCCCGGTGTAATCAGCAGGGTATGGCTGAGGTGTTAGGTTCTTGAGAAACCGTTCCGCGGGGACGATGAGGCGATCGTTTACGATGATAATCTTGTCGTCTTTGGTGAGAACATTTTTCTCCTTTTCCTTGAAGCCTCTCTCCCTGAATATGCCCAGCATGGTCTCTCCCACTGGGTCAGCGAGGCTTAACGTGATTCCTTTTGGCATCCTTGCACCTGTTCAGAGTTTAGGTACCGAATTACTGTATATTGTTAGTGGTGCAGACGTTAAATAAACATAAAAAAGTGTCATTAAGAATAGCAATAATCACATAATTAATCGGGGGCATGAATAATGTGCAGATCAGATATGTCAAATGAATCTTCACTCCGTATTCTTGTTGTTGAGGATGAGTCTAATCTGAGAGCATTATTTAGGGATACCCTAGAGTTCTTGGGCTATGAGGTTATCATCTGCAGCAATGCCGAGAACGCGATCAGGTTAGCGTACGAGCTTCATCCAAGTCTAGTGTTCACCGATGTTGTTATATCCGGCATAAGCGGCTTCAAGCTCTGCAGATTACTAAAGACCGATAAGAAAACTAAGGATATCTTCGTGGTGATGGTCTCTGCGTTGAGCCGTGAGGTTGATTTCGAGATGAGCATTCAGGTAGGAGCTGATGACTATCTCACGAAGCCAGTTAGATTAGAGAGCATCAAACAGGTGCTTAGGAACACTATCAGTCCCTTTATGAAGACTGCGAATTGGGCGATGAGGATAGGAGCCTAGAGCTTTTTCGAGCCTACGACCCTGAGATTTCCGCAGTTCAGGTAAAGCATAGTTGCCTTCTCACCGTCCCTGAATGCTAGCGGCTTCTGAATACTAACCCTAACTGTTCCTTCCGCGCTTTCCTCAACGGTTCCCGCGATGAACTGCATATCCTTGCATATGTGGATGGACATGCCTTTCTCTACTGGCTTTGTCCAGTACTTCACCAACTCCAATTTTCCCTTGATCAGGGCGGTCTGTTTGACCGACGCGTCGTTGGACAGTAAAGTCCCCCTGTCCAGTTCGCTAGACCCAATGTTTTTGAGCGCCAATCCGACCCTGTTTCCAGTCTCCGCTGTATCGAATTCGGTGTCGTGCCTCTGGATGGACATTATCTGGGCTATCTTGTCTGTCGGGTGCGCCCTGAGCTTGTCATGCCTATGTATCTGTCCCCATCGGACTACTCCCAGGGCGACAGCCCCGATATCTTTGACGTTGAAATAGTGGTCGATCACCACGCCACCTGTTGGTGAATCCTCCCCTTTGACCAACCCCTCTGCCTTACCCATGATGAGCTCCCGTAACATGAGTAGGTTCTCTTCCATCAACTCGTACTCCTCTACGACTGTCCCGGCGATGAATCTGCCTAGCTGTTCCTCTGTAATGTAGTTTTTGGGGATGATGATCCCCTCCTTCTTCCCGATGCAATCAAGCATCAGGACCGTTTCACCGAACGATGCGTTGATCTCGTCCACGACCAATATGATGAAATCACCGAAGCCAACTGCGTAGAGGAGTCTCTGTATCTTTTCTGGGTACTTTGAAGCCTCGATTATGGTGACCATGGTCTCGCCTTTCTTCATATTGTAGAGGGTTATATCGGACTCGGTGCCCTTCTTCCCGAGCTCTCTTTAGTATCTAGGACATCCCAGAACGGCGATGTTGAGGTTGGTCATGACGTGGAGCATCCGAGGTTCTGGGATATACACCTTTCTATTTTGCTGGTGCTTGGAAACACTGGACCTTATTCTTATAATCATGAGGAATTGAATTATTCCTGTAAAATCGGAATACATTTAATTTGTGTTCAGCATAACAAAGCGGTAACCCATGTACAGTTCTGATATCGGAAGTATGCCCTCAAGGATAGAGACTGATATTATCCGCAGTGGTGCACGGAAGGCGAACAGCCTGCTCCCGTTCCTAGGCGTGAGTAACGAGGATTACGTGGATTTCGAGGAGGCGGTGGTTTCCTCTTTCATCGATAAGCTCAAGGTGGGCGTCGATGTCCCTAACTATCCCCAGTTCAGGGACATGAACGAGATGTTTTTCGAGCTCATGGACGGTATCGAGAGGATCGATGGGGCGTTACACGCGGTGAACGGCATCAGGGCGAAACCGAGGGCGGCCATTCCCGAGACTGAGGCTCTCAGGCGGGAGGCTAGGAAGATTAAGTCCTCCTCGGGACGAGACCGTGTTTGCATCAAGGTATGCGTTACAGGGCCGTACACACTGGCCAGTTTCTTCCAGTTCAAGACTCCGGGGCTCTACTTGGAGCTGGCCGAGGCGCTCGCGGATATCCTGGAGGCGTCCCTGTTCAGGAATGGGAGCGCAGAGATCTCCCATCTGAGCATGGACGAGCCCGTGCTGGGGTTCATGAATGATCCACTTCTCGATTACGGCTCTGATGGGCGTGAGGCATTGAGGAAGGCATGGGATAAGGTTCTGTACGTCGCCAAGTCCCATGGTGTTGATACCAGTATGCACCTCCATGACACCTCTGAGAACTTGTTTTGGGATGCCGAGAACCTGGATGTTGTCGCCAGCCACGTCGGTGACCCTCTTTACTCCCAGGAGTCCGTGAAGAAGCGGCTTGAGGAGACCGATAAGCGTCTCTGGGTGGCTATCGGGATCACTCAGTTCGATACATTGATAGAGAATTTTTACGTGGCTCAGGGGTTCACCGGGAATATCCCAGAGAAGATCGGAGAAGTATGGACGGGAATGCGGAAAGCAACGATCGATCCGTACATCTTCCTTGAGGACACTGGGCTCATGAGGAAGAGGCTTGACGTGGTCTCCGAGTTCTTCGGGAGGGACCGATTAGCCTATGTCTCGCCCGAGTGTGGCTTGGGGAGCTTCCCCGAGTACGAGGTGGCGATTGAGTGTCTTTGGCGGACCTCAAGCGTGGTGGCGGGCTTTAACTCGTGCAACGATGGATAGGGTTTATACCTGACCTCCTTTGGTATCTGTACTAGTGCTTTAATATGGGCAAGATAAGCAAGGGTACGAAATGTAGCGTCAACGGCTGCGATGAGGACGCCGTTCGTTCCATTGATATCGGGAAGGTTAAAGAGGCGGGGCTGGACGCGGAGGGTGCGAAGAGGGCGTACCTGTGCAAGGCACACTATAAGGATTACAAAAAGGGGAGCAAAAAGAGCTCCCAGATAGAGCGCTGGCGCCACTCTGGTTAAGATATGTGGGTTTTAGCCCACGAACTTTGGCCTGTCTTGCAGGTAGATGGGTAGCGGGACTGGTTTGTATGGTTTTCCAGTGGTCTCTGCATGGATTTTCTCCTGTAGCTCTAGGACGCTTAACTGGTCTGGTTTCTTCTGTCCCCTGACGCGTACTCCATACCTTTCTACGTCTGCCTCCTTCTCGCCGACGACGATGATGTAGGGGATCCACTCCTTCTCGGCCTCCCTGATCTTCTTGCCGACGGTCTCGTCCCTGTTGTCGATGTCGACGCGGACTCTGCTGAACTGTCCCATGATCCTGTCTGCTAGCTCCACGTAATCGCTACTGACGGGGATAATCCTCGTCTGTGTGGGGGCTAGCCACAGTGGCAGGCTTGGCTTGATGCCTTTCTTCATGTCGAAGGCTGCCTTCTCTAGGAGCGCGTAGATGTCGCGCTCGATGGCCCCGCTTGGGCTGCAATGGAGTATGTAGGGGTGCTTTTGTACTCCGTCCTCGTCCATGTACTTTATGTCGTAGCGTTCACCGTTCTCGACGTCGATCTGGTCGGTGGCCAGGGCGGATGCCTTGTCTAGGTTATCCACGAAGTTCATGTCCCATTTTATCATGTAGTAGAACGAGCGCTCGTCCCACAGTTCGATGAGCGCTGGTTTGCCGTGTGACTTGACCAGTTCCTTCACTAGACCCATGTTCTCTTCCCAGAAGTCCTTGACCATCCTGACAGCTAGCTCGTAATCGGATTTTTCGAGTCCGATTCCTTCGAGGACGTCCTGGCTAAGCTTGAACCTTTTCTTGTACTCCTCCTTTGCCTGGTCCATGTCCTTGCAGAAGGCGTGGACATCTGGCATTGTGAATGCCCTGAGCCTTCTGAGGCCTGTTAGCTCGCCCCGTTGCTCCCTCCTGAAGCTGTACCTAGTCATCTCGTAGATTTTCATGGGCAGGTTCCTGTAGCTGATGGTGGCGTCGTGGCTCATGAGGAACTGGCCGAAGCATGCGGCGAACCTCATGAAGTACTTGGTGTCGTCTGACTCTATTGTGTACTGCCTGGCGGGGAACCTGTTGAGGTAGCGCTTGAGTGTGGGGTGCTCCATGCTGTACATGAGTGGGGTCTCTACCTCCATCCCTCCGTACTGTTGGACCATACTGGTGACGTACTCTTCCAGTAGGGCTTTAATCATCCTGCCCTTGGGGTAGTACCTGAAGTTCCCTGGGTCGGACGCCGGCTCGTAGTCCACCAGCTCCAGGCTTCTCATGAGCCCTATGTGTGGTGACGCGCGAGTGACTGTTCTGTCCTTCTCATACTCGTATCCGCTGAACTTGCGGAGGTTGTCGTGGCCCTTGAAGTCGAACTCGTCGAACTCCCAGAGCTTTCCGTCGGTGTCTAGTATGTGCCAGTAGCTTCGTAGCTTCTCTTCAGCTTTGAGGGCTTCTGACACTACTTCCTCTCTATTTTTCTCGCTCATTGGTTATTCACTTCCAGGGAAAATGGGTTCGGTCCATTACCGTCGCTGGGTCTGTTACATACGGCGGAGTTGCAGCTAATAGAATCGTTTCGGGCCTTTCGGCCTAAGCTGTTTGGCGGGACATCACCGCGTTCTCCTCTCACACCCAGAATGTGATCGCCCACTTATATTTTATTATGGTTTTACCTGTCCACGAGTTGGGCTTTTTTTATGTTGTACCTGCCGCTGACGCCGTCCCACGTCCTCTCGGCCTCGTGGATCTCGATGCGTCTGGTGAACCAGGGGGCGTCTACCACTAGGCTCTCGTACTCACCGCCCTCGCCGCACATGTCGACACCGAACCTGTCGTTGAGGTTCCTGAGCTTTGTGATCCTCTCGGGGGTTAATGGCTCCCCGAGCCAGCTCTGGTCCAGTCCGTGGGCTGCAACGGCTGAGAATATGATCTGCATTCCGCTGGACAGCATCTCGTGGAGCAGCTGCTCCCTGTCCCTTGCCCAGAGGGGGGAGAGGTGGGTCAGGCCCAGTTCATGGCAGAGCCTGTTGACCCTGTCTGCCTGGTACT
Organism: Candidatus Bathyarchaeota archaeon; assembly: GCA_030613835.1. GTDB lineage: Archaea > Thermoproteota > Bathyarchaeia > TCS64 > TCS64 > RBG-16-57-9. Next base: position 18,101 of record JAUWLH010000001.1, read on the forward strand.
TGCTGGCGATGGCCCCGGTGATGACGCCGTCGATGTCGAGCGTGGAGAGGGTCTCCTTGAGGTCATCCAGTTCATTCTCCTTTTCTCCCTCGGTCTTGGCTTCCACGTAGGGGATTCCCCATGCCTCGGCCTGGAGCCTTGTGACGTCGATGTTTACGGTGTGGAACATGTAGCTGTTTGGATTCTCCGGTTTCATGGAGACCATGTATGATAGCTGGTGTTCCCGCTGCATGAGGTGGGCGGCGTAGACGCTGTCTTTCCCGCCGCTGAGAAGTGAGGCCAGGCGCATGAGGGGTATCCGTCGGCTTCACTGATATTGTTTCTTGTGCCGACCTGGTTGAGATATCGAGAAAAAGCCCTTGATCGCTTTTCTCCCCTTTTAGCCCTTACATACACGCTTTTGTCACTTTTCGAAAATAGGCTGTTTTATGGATTCTTTTATTGAAACGGGGCTGGGTTCTCGTTTGTGAGTGTACCTCCCATCCCCTTTTTGACTTTTTTTTCTGGTGCATGGAATCTTGGAAAAAGTGTGTGATTTCTTGTGTCAAGTAGCATGCAATAACGGGAAAAAATTTCTTTGAGAAGTGGGGTTGATGTCTTCCTTCGCAGGATTCGTTCAACCCCTGGGTGGTCCAATTGATCCCTGAACCACCCAGTACAGTCCCCTTATGCGCCAAGATAAACGTTCTTCATGGATTGGATCGAGTAAACTGCGTCGTAAGGAAAGTGCGCGCGTGTGGAGTCCCCACCCCCGCATTTAACCTTCCAACTCATGAGAAATTAATAGGGATTATACATCAATAGTTACATTGTAGTAACCTACTATAAGGAAAATAAAAAAAATTAGGCGAGGGTTATCCCTACGCCTTTCGCCCTTGCAAGCTCGTACACCTTGCTCGCGGTACCTACGTCCTGAATCGCCAGACCGGTAGCTTTGAACATGGTGATCTCGTCGGGACTCTCCCTGCCCTTCTTCTTGCCGGCGACGATCTCACCCATCTCGGCGTAGATGTCATCCTCAGTGATGACCCCCTCCTCCTTGGGCACCTTGAAGTCACCGACCACGAACGCCTGTGGGATGAAGTCAACAACTCTCTTGTCGCACTTCACGATGACACTGGTCATGAGCTCCCTCTTGGCCCCCGTGTCGGCCCCGATGGCTGAAACGTGGCAACCCTTTTTGATCCATGCCCCATCGATAAACGCCTTCGGGCTCGGAGTGCAAGTGATTAAAATATCGCTTCCCTCTGCTGCCTCCTTTGCGCTTCCAACCACCACGAACTCCGGTCCAGAGAACATCTCGCCCATCTCCTTAGCGAAAGCCTCCATTGCCGCGGGGATGATATCAAAGACCTTGATCTTCTTGACGTTTGGCCTGACCTCCATGAGTCCCATTACCTGGCTCCTGCCCTGGACACCCGTGCCGCAGACCCCCACGACCTCACTGTCCTCCCTACTTAGGTACTTGATGCCGGTGGCACCTGCCGCGCCGGTCCTCAGGGCGGTGATGTACGTACCGTCCATGATGGCCAGCGGGACTCCGTTGTCCGGGCTGTTGAGTATGATCCTAGCGATAACGGCGGGTAGCCCGTAAGCCTTCTTGTTGCCCGGGTGAACCGTCACGATCTTTGTGCCCGCCGCGCCCAGACCGGGCATGTACGCCGGCATGGCGATGAGCACGCCCTTGTCGAAGTGAAGGTAAACCCTCGGGGGCATCTCGATGTTATCGTTGCCCATCTCCCTGAAGCCCCCTTCAACGGCCTCAAAGGTACTCTTCATGTCAAGGACTTCCTTGACCTCATCCTGTGTTAAATAGAGTGTCATATCAAATCACACAAAGGTGGGCTGGCTGGATTATTAATGATTTCGAGAGAAGAGGCCAAACGGTACTTGCCATAAGGGATAACTCGTTGAACACCCCAAAGTATTGTAAAACATCAGCCAGAGAGTGAACTATCCCAGACACGGCTCATTACCCGGTAAATACAGACCATGGGCAAACATTAACCACCCCACAACCCCTCTTACCTCAAACTCAACCCGGTGCATGGGCCCTAGCGACACATCACAGACAGCGATTAATGGACACCAATGCGGCGAACGACCCCGAGACCATAACGAGGATCAAGAAGGGACCATGCAAGGACGGCCTCATGTATGACAACAGGGTCTTCTTCTCACACCAGGAGGTAATCTGCTACAAATACCTCAGGGGCATCAGCATCCCCGCCAAGAGGATGCACATGGAGTACCGAGTCGGGACCAAGCACATTGATTTCTTTCCCTTGAGGCGGGTGTTCTGGGAGCACCACCCGATCCTGCTGAAATTTGGCAAGGACCCCGTGAGGTACGGGGAGCAACGCAGGGCGATACTTGATCCCAAGGGCTACAGCCGCATCCCGTTAGTCGTGTCCTGTATCATGTTCAAGAACCAGAAAGATATCATGCAGAGGATGAGCGGTATGGGCGTGGATTTCAGGATCGGGAAAGTGCCTGAGCCCGGAATAACCTATTATATCCTAAACCTGAGAGAGGAGATGCGTATCGAACTCCTGATGGAGCCCGTGCTCTTTTAGGGTGAGAACTTGCCGCCGTCCGTGAAGGTCAGCATCAGCTTGGAGTAGAGATCAGCGAAGCCATCGTTGTTGAAGCTACTCACAGGGATCGGATCGAAGTCCATCCCAATCCTGCCTATGACCTCCATCATGTCCTGGCTCATAGACCTGTTCATGCCCGTGAGCCTAGCGTCAATGGACTCCTCAAGGGCGTAGGGGTCCTCGCTCCAGCTCATCATCTCTGCCAGTTCGCTCTCGCTGAGCAGATCCGTCTTGCTGAGAAGGTGGTACTGTGGGAGGAAGAACTTAGTGTTGATGGCGCTGGCCAGGAACATGTTCATGACATAGTTCAGCGGGTCCCTGCACTGCAATCCATCGAAGATGTAGATGACCCCCTTCTCGGCGTCCGTCAGCTCTTGAGCTATCTGGGCCCCGATGTTCCTGAACGCGAAAAGCTCCATCTGGCCGGGCGTGTCCACGATGCAGATATCTGGCGTAAAGTCCTCGATATCGTTGCTCAGATCCTCCACGATGCCTGCCATCATGTCATGTGCCAGCATGAGCCCGCCGTTGGGCCCCAGGCCGTAGTCCTCCATGATCTCTTCCACCTTGATGTATTCCCTGACATCAACATTGGCGGCGTATGGCAGAATCAGCGAGCCAGGGTCCAGGTTCACGGCCATAACGTCCTCCCTGTGGAACTCCAGGAAACGCGTGAACTTGGCAGTGAAGGTGCTCTTCCCACTCCCCGCGGTCCCCAACACGAATATCAGATTCAGGATGTGAACTCCCTGAACTTCTGATAGGCTTCCTGCATCATGTAACTCCTGGGAGGGCGCTTGAATCCGTAGGCGCTCACCGCCTCCAGTGGCCCACCTGCCCCCTTGTCCATGGCGATCTTCAGTCCCCTGATGACGTCCACGAGGACTGCCCCGCTGTTGGGCCCGTCCTCGGTGCTTAGCTTCATGTCCAGGATGAAATCAGCCCCGCCGAAGTACTTTCCCTTGACGTAGAAGAAGCTGTCACGACCATTGATGAGGAAATCAACGAAATCAGCGGATCCGGACACCAACTCAAAATCGTACGGTATGTGCTTTTTGACCGCGTCTGTCTTGATGACCCTCTTCGTCTCCTTTGTCTTCTCCAGGGTATTGATAGACTCGCCTCCGCCGCCAACGTCAAGCTGGTAGCTCTTCTCGATCTTCACGCCCCTCTTGTCGAGGAACTCCAGGAGACCGATATGGACGGCTGTTGCGCCCATCTGGCTCATGAGGTCATCACCCACAACAGGCAGCCCCGCTTTCTTGAATGCCGATGCCACTGATAGGTCATTTACGATACCCGAAGGGGTAGCGTTCAGGAAGCCACACCCTGCCTCAACGGCGGCCTCCGAGTATAGCCTGCTGGCCTTGTCGGATCCCCCACTGATGAGGTTGACGAGAACATCTGTATTTGCCTCCATCAATACCGATGCGACGTCCACGGCCTCCACATCCGCCTTCTTTATCTGACTCATGGTTACGGCGTCCACGATATCCGGTGAGGGACCCATCTGGACCTTGACCCCTGTCTTCTCTAGCTCGTTGATCCTCGGGGCTTTGTTCGGCTCGGCGTAGATAGCCTTGGACACGTCTGTCCCTATCTTGTTCACGTCGATATCAAACGCAGCTACTACCTTGATGTCATCGATGCCGTAACCCCCTAGCTTCTCGTGGAGCAGACCGAGGCTGTTCCCGTTCTCCCTGTAGTACTGAATTCCCTGCAATAGTGAAGAGGCGCAGTTCCCGACGCCCGCAATAGCGATCCTGATATCACCCAAATCTCTCACCGTTCTTAACTACACTGGTCATACACGAGTATAGAAGCGTAACGTTTGAGGGCTACGAGTGAAAGAGAAAAGAATTATGAGAGTCTATGATTCGCGCGTTAATTCAAACTCTTTATCATGATAAAGCCGTCCTCATCGCCGTAGTACCCCTTCGCGGTCCTCACGTACTGGTAGCCCCTCTTTCGGTACATGGCTTGGGCCCCCGTGTTTGTCTCTCTCACCTCAAGATAGATTACGTCTGCCCCGTTCTTCTGTAACCTGCCTTCAATCTCATCCATCAACAAGGTTCCAACTCCTCCCCCCTGATTATCCTTCCTGACGGCTATGTTCAGTACGTGTCCTACCGTCTGGTGGTCCCCCTCGTGACCCATCTTCTTTATCCCACCGATTGTATATCCGATGACCTCGTCATTCTCCAGCGCCACAAGGAACATTTCCCCCGTTAATCCCAGCATGAGTCGAAAAAAGTTCAGCGTCCAAGCAGTAGGGTAAACGCTCTGCTCTATCCCGTGGATGATTTCAAGGTCATCCTCAACCGCCACCCGGAGAACTGCCATTATATCACTCTCATACCCGGGTTCTTTCCCATCTGGCCGAACCCGCCAAAGGTGAACGCCGTACCCCGTAATATGTCTAGCGCCGGGAAGGCAAGGGGCTTTCAGTAGGGTACAGGGAGGTACTGAGGGGGTACCCCCATCGATACCTCCTCGATACGCTTTTATTCCGCCCTAATGAAATATCGCTAGTGATATAATGGAACCACTGGTCCAAAGTATGATACAATTTCTCGTGACCTTCTCAACTTACCTTTTAACGATGGCCTTTGCGGGGAGCTTCCTGGGCAGAACATGGATGGGGACAGTAGATATCTTCCTTCACAAGCTACTGAAAATCGATGTCACGGTGGGGAAGTACGTTTACTGGAAGTATTTCTGCACCATCGCGGACCCACCCAAACCCGTGCACCTTGAGAAGCCAAAGAACCTAACAGACCAGCTATTCTGCAAGTTCCTCGACCTGTAGGATCGCTGGAAACAGTTTTAACTTTAATATTTGAGAAAAATAATGTAGGATGCTTCGAGTAGCCAGAATATTCTCTTTCAAGATCATCGACCGGGTATCCGACCATGTATCAGTGTCGATAAATCGTTTTATGTCGTCTCATCTTACGCCAGATGTCGAGCGTCTTAAATATCATCCTTGCAGTTTCAACGGTAAATTCATTGGATGATCACTTTGAGGACAATAAGACAGGTCGGGCTCGTGGGATACGGGACATACGTGCCCATGTACCGACTGAAGGCATCGGAGATCAACCGCATGTGGGGCGGGTTCGGGGCTCCCGTTGAGGAGAAGACCGTCGTCGCCATGGACGAGGACACCATCACTATCGCGGTTGAGGCGGCAAAGCAGGCGGTTTACCGCGCGAAAATCACCCCAAGCGATATAGGAGCCGTATTCGTTGGCACCGAGTCAAAGCCCTACGCCGTCAAGCCATGCGGGACCATCGTGGCAGAGGCAATCGGGGCGACACCAAACGTCTCCACAGCGGACTTTGAGTTCGCGTGCAAGGCGGGAACAGAGGCGATGCAGACTTGCATCGGTCTTGTTGGCAGCGGCATGCACAAGTATGCTATGGCCATCGGGGCCGACACGGCACAGGGCAAGCCACACGACGCCCTTGAGTACACCGCTGCATGTGGAGGAGCGGCATTCATCTTCGGGGAGAGGAGCAGCGAGACCATTGCATATGTAGAGGCATCGTACAGCTACGTCACTGATACTCCTGACTTCTGGAGGAGGTCCAAGGAGATGTACCCGAGGCACGGGAACAGGTTCACCGGGGCTCCTGCGTACTTCAAACACATCACCAACGCGGGGAAGGCGCTGCTGGAGGAGACGGGATACAAGCCCAAGGACTTCAAGTGGGCGGTCTTCCACCAGCCCAACACAAAGTTCCCCATCAACGCATCGAGGATGCTGGGGTTCACCATGGATCAGATCGAGCCCGGTCTAGTAGCCCCCAAGATAGGTAACACCTACGCGGGTAGCACACCAGTTGGACTGGCGGCCACGCTGGACATCGCGGAGCCAGGGGACAAGATATTCGCCGTCAGCTACGGCTCGGGAAGCGGCAGCGACGCGTTCATATTCACCGTTCAGGATGCGATCCTAGACAAGAGGGATGGCCCCAAGCTCTCCAGCTTTATCGATCGCAAGAAGTACGTGGACTACGCCACGTACCTGAAGCACAGGGGGCAAATAGTTCAATGAGAAACGTAAAGGTAGCCGGGATAGGGCTCCTGAAGGTCAAGGAATACTGGGACAGGTCAATACAGGACCTGTTCGCCGAGGCGAGCCTCAAGGCCATCAGTGACGCGGGGGTCGAAACGGTTGACAAGATTTATGTCTCTAACATGAGCGCGGCGCTTATGCAGAATCAGTTGAATACCGCTGCATTGATGTCAGACGCGTTAGGTAAGCCTGGTCTGCCCGCCACGAGGATAGAGGCGGGGTCCGCAAGCGGCGGGGTCGCCTTCCACGAGGCGGTACAGGCCATTGCCAGCGGTTTCAGTAACGCCGTCTTGGTTACAGGCGTCGAGAAGATGAGCGATATCCTACCAGACGTGGTCACGACCGCCCTGACTATGGCAGAGGAGCAGGAATACACAGCCTACACCGGCATCACCAAGACGGGAATCGCGGCAATGATTCATAGGCTGTACCTATTCCTATACGCCAAACCCGAGGAAGTGGGCATGATGGCAGAAAAGAGTCACGAGCATGCTGTCGGGTGCAAGCACGCCCAGTACCCGTTCATGATGAGCATAGAGAGGGCCATGGCCAGCCCCATGGAGGCCGACCCTATCCACATGATGGAGTGCAGCGGGATAGGCGACGGGGCGGCGGCGATAGTACTGGTGCCCTCGGACGATACCGGTGTCGAGGTGGCTGGGTCGGCCATCGCGACAGATTACACGAGCATCGCACAGAGGTCCGACCCGATGGCTATGGACGCTATCAGTAAGGCAGCCGACAGGGCATACAAGATGGCTGGGATCAACGCAAATAAGGTGAGCCTCGCGGAGGTCCATGACGACTTCACCATCAACGGGGTTCTCGGGATCGAGGGCCTGGGCCTAGCCAAGGTTGGCGAGGGTGCCAAGTTGGTCTGCACCGAAGATGTTGACAAGGGGGGAAGGATACCCATCAATACCTTTGGGGGACTCAAGGCAAGGGGCAACCCACTTGGCGCAACCGGTATCTACCAGGTAGCCGAGGTGGTATTGCAGCTCAGGGGAGACGCAGGTGACCACCAGGTCGAGGGCGCAAAGTACGGTGTGACCCAGAACGCGGGAGGCATGGCGTCAATTTGTGCGGTGAACGTGCTCAGGAGGGCCAAGAAATGAGCGTCCCAAGATACTGGAGAAACGAAGTACCTAGGTACCGCCTGATAGGTGAAGAGTGCGCCGCGTGTGGCAAAAAGTACTTCCCCGCGAGGCCTGTGTGCAGCTGCGGGTCCACCGAGTTCAAGGACTATAAGCTGACCGAGACGGGTGAGGTTGTCACCTGGACCGTCATCAAGAACGCGCCAATCGGGTTCGAAAAGTACACGCCATACGTGGTGGGTCTGATCGAGCTAGGGGACAGCGTTCGGCTCTTGAGCCAGATCGTCGATGTGGCCCCCGAGGATGTATCAGCTGGTATGAGGGTCGAGGCATGCTTCCGCAGGATAAAGGAGGACGGCAAAACTGGCATACTCCAGTACGGCTACAAGTTCAGGCCAGTTGTCGTTTAGACCCCAACTTTTTATAACTCCTTTTCCTTTTCCCAGTTCTGATAACCATGGCTCCGAAGACAAAGTACGATATCATCGCCGAGATAGCGAAGCGCAGGGGCTTCTTCTGGCCCAGTTTCGAGATATACGGCGGCATGAGCGGGTTCACGACCTATGGAGACCTGGGCACCAAGCTCAAGCGCAACATCGAGGCTCTCTGGAAGGAGTACTTCGTGCGGAAACAGGGCTTCCTTGAACTGGAGGCTCCCGTGATTAACCCGGAACGGGTGTTTGAGGCGTCTGGGCACTTGGAGAACTTCAAGGAGTACTCTGCGGAATGCAGCCAGTGCGGCAACAGCTTCAGGGCCGACCACCTCATCGAGGACAAGACGGGGCTTGAGAACGTGGAGGCCATGGGAGGCGACGCCATCAAGAGTATGATGGTCGAACTCAAGATCAAGTGCCCCAGGTGTGGGGGAGCGCTCAAGGAGCCCACGCTGATACTCACCATGTTTAAGACAGAGATCGGCGCAACAGGCGGGGAGGTCGGTTACCTGCGCCCCGAGACGGCTCAGGCTATGTTCCTAAACTACAAGAGGGGCATCATACATGCCCGCGAGAAGCTGCCATTTGCCCTCGTCCAGAGCAGCAAGGTAGCCCGTAACGAGATCAGCCCAAGGAGGGGCATGCTGAGGCTCAGGGAGTTCACCATCATGGAGCTGGAGCTCTTCTTCGACCCCGAGAGCCCAGATTGCCCATGGTTCGGGGATGTCAAGGACGCTGTGATCAGGCTCTATAACGAGGACATGGTCGAGAACAGCGTCGAGGAGCCGCTGGTGCTATCCGTTGAGGAGGCGGTGGAGAAGAAGCTCATCATCACGGAGTGGCAGGCTTACTTCATGGGGCTGAGTCAGAGATTCATCGAGACACTGGGGGTCCCAGCGGAGAACCAGAGGTTCCGCGCTCATCTGCCAGATGAGAGGGCCCACTACAGCGCCCAGCCCTACGACCACGAGGTAAAGCTGGAAACATGGGGCTGGACTGAGATATCGGGCTGCGCCTACAGGACAAACTTCGACCTATCAAACCACATGGAGGCATCGGGGCAGAACATGGAGGTGCGGAGGGAGGACGGAACCAGGTTCGTTCCCCACGTCGTGGAGCCTAGCTATGGTCTTGACAGGCTCATGTACATCGTCATGGAGAACAGCTACGAGAGAAGGGGCAAGAGAAACATCATGCATATCCCCAAGGAGCTGTCTCCGTACCAGGTAGCCGTGTTCCCCATCGTCAAAAAGGACGGGATCGCCGAGAAGGCGGTAGAGATCAGAAATCTTCTCCTATCAAAGGGGTTGTGGGTGTCCTATGATGCAGGCGGTAGCATCGGTAGGCGTTACGCTAGGGTTGACGAGATAGGTACTCCCCTCGCTGTTGCAATAGACTATGATACAATGGAGAGCGACACATTGACCATAAGGGATAGGGACAGCTGGGAGCAGGTCAAACTATCCATTGATAAACTCCCAGATGCGCTTGCCGCCTACTTCAGGGGAGAGAACCCCTTCCTTGAGCTGGGTGAAAAAGTGGTTAGGGAGTAGCCTAACCCGTCTCGTACCTTGCCTTCAGGATGGCCTCAGCGAAGTCCTCCTGTGTGGCACCGTAGACCATGAGCCCGATTGACTCGAAGGCTTCCTTTATTCTCGCCAATAGAGCGTCTTTAGTTAACTCGGCACCGATGAGGGACTCCTCCAGTTTCTCTATGGCCCCCATGTAGGGCTGGGTGAAGAAATCTCCGCTGATGCTGATGTTCTCGATGGACTCCTCATTGGAGACGAGCAGTATTCTGATGAGCTTGCCCGCTTTGAACACGGACTCGGAGACGACGAGGCCGCCCCTGACCTTTGTTCCCGTGGCCTCTTGTTTCGCCTTCATCAGTAGGTCGTTATCCTTGCTGAAGATCCACTCCTCAGTCTTCCGTTCCTCCACGAGCCTTTCCAAGGTCTCCTTCTCTGTATCCGTTAGCTCGCCTGGGTCGAGGTCGATGCCCAGCTCCTCCTTGAAGCCCTCCACGATGAGCTGCTTCACCAGCTCCCTGCTGGTCTTCTCGCCTGTCTGTGCCCTGATGCTGGTGATCCAGTCGCTCATGGATTCTGCCAGCTTGTCCTTGAACTTCTCGCTAGGGGCGTTGATGATCTCGCTCATGAGGTACGTGGGAGCGTCCAGGAGCAGGTCCCCCGCTAGCACGTTAGCATTCTCGATGCCTATGGCGCCGTTGCCGCTGATCTTCTTCCCGTCCACCAGAATGTCGTTTGGCTGCCTGATTGTCGCGTCCAGCCCCAGCTTTTTCAGGGCGTAGACTGGAGGCTTCATGAAGGTGGCATAGAACTCTGGGATTGACTTGGGGCACTCAGGGCTTGTCCTGTTGATGATGACGAAGTAGTCCTGCTCCCATGGTCCGTCCAGGATGGTTCCGCCTCCTATAGTGCGCCTTACAAGGCTAAATCCCTGCTCCTTGGCGTAATCGACGTGTACCTCCTTGTCCATCAGCTGGTGGTACCCGATGTTGACGAAGGGGCTCTCCGGGTGGTTCAAGATGAGGGTATTCGGTACATCGCCCTCGCTCACCGCGTGCCCGACCGCCTCGTAGAGGTTGGTCATGGTGTAGCCGTTGATTGCTCCAAGGTCTAATAGTCTCCACAAAATGGTTGCCTCTTTCTGAGAAGAATGGAGATGGGTTATAAAATACTTGAGTAGGTTAATTTGGGTTGATGAGGTCCATCTCGCCACCGCCTATTTCATTTATCCGGCTGAGGTAATCTGCGATGAACTTATCCATCGACCTCTCGGCTTCATCAACCGTCGGAGCCTCCAAGACGAAATCAACCTTGATGGTATGGACCTTTTCCCTATCCTCATCCTCAACTGGAGGAGTGGCGGCGTTCTTGATGTAGATATCCGGGTAATCTAGCTGCATCTGCCTGTATAGAGGGAAGAAGTCCTTCCACACCATGCTGATGTTGAAGGTTCTTGCCACGAATACAGTGTTCGTCTGGCTCATGATCATTGGGGCCACATGTGCATTGAACATGCCCTTCATCTCGGATGGTACTCCTGGGAGGGTGCAAACGGTCTTGCCGCCGATGTCTATCTTCATGCCAACCGCGAAACCCACAGGGTTCTGTATCGGCTCGCTCTCCATGAGGATCCTGGCCATCCTGCGTCCCCTGTCAATGGATGATTGCTCGGTTATCCCCCTCTTTCTATAGGTTGCTTCGATTTTGGCCGCGCCCTCCTCGTCGATGAACGTTTTCCGCCCCAACGCCATCCCGATGCTGTCCACTGTTAGGTCGTCCTCACTTGGACCCAGCCCACCCGTTATCACGATGAAGTGGGCGTCCCTCTTCAGCGCGTCCAGGAGGGTTGACCCTATGAGAGCGGGCTCGTCGCCAATCATAGTGACCCTGCGGAGCCTTGCCCCCATCTCTGCCACCCTCTTGGCTATCCAGTTGCTGTTCGTGTCTAGTATGCGACCGTAGATGAGCTCGTCGCCAGTTGCGATGATCTCGACATTGACGCTTCCAGTGGGCTTCATACGCTTAACCGCCGTAACCCTCTCTTATACGCCTTTCCAAGCAACTAAGCCTGGCCTATGCTCCGAGGATAGCAGCAGCCCCTTCGGGTTTGGACCGGGGCGTTGTTTCTCTACAACTTTTATTACCCAAATATCTTAAAACTGTGTTAGGTAACTATTGGTTTCAATGTACCCTCAATCCTTCTCGCTTGATGATGGAACCACCGTTCGTTTCAAGGAGGAGACCTCTGAAGACCTAGAATCCGTATGGGGGCTTTACTCTACCCTTAGTGTTGAGAGCAGGAAGACCTTGCCTCCCATTAACAGGAACCTGATCGAACTCTGGTCTAGGAGTCTCCCCAATTACGCCTTCAAGCCCGTTCTAGTGTCCGTTGATGAGAGGGGCGGTGAGCGTATCATCGGCAGAGCCTCCCTGACCCATGATGCTTCTCCGGCATCGAAGCACAGGGCCGAGTTCGGCATCGTTGTCCACGATGATTACCAAGGGAGGGGTGTCGGCTCTAACCTGTCCCTCTTCATGGTCCATGTGGCGCGGTCCAAGGGTTTGAGGAAGCTTACCCTGGATGTCTTCGCTGATAACCAGCGCGCTATCCATGTGTTCGAGGCGTGCGGCTACATCAAGGAGGGTCTTTTCCCTGATCACTACTGGTTCAGGGGCAGGTTCCACGACGTGATCCGGATGGGCCAAGCGTTGTAGCCAGTTCCGGTGGCCGGTCAAACGCAAAAAAAATTCTTGTACTCTGAACCCCGGAAAAAGGCTGCTAGCTCCTCCGCTTAGTTGGTTGACTCCTATCATCTGTCCCATTGATGTGGGGAGCGTGCTGTCCCGCAGCACAGCGGTGGTGGTCACGTTTTTGCGACTACCTGCTGGTGTTTGGATCCACATTTGGATCCAAATTGGGTTGTTTTATATCTTCTTTTAGGAAATGAGGCGTGTATTCGCCTTGCACTTGGTACGCCCTCCTCCCCACGTTAGCCGCTATTCTCGTTTTGGACGAGGTGAGCTGGTGATTTCGCCGCTGTCAGAGTCGGCACTAGCTATTAAAATCAATAACCTGAGTTAATAAAATGATGACATGAATAAATATCCTTACTCGACGTTAATTATTAAAAAAGTGAATTAGCAGTGTCCGAGCATATGCTCGGCTTCCCTGCTGCGTTTAAAGACGATGTAGTCCTTGTATCCCAGCGCCTCTGCCTTGGTCTGCCTGCCGTTTGCCGTCTTGACGATCATCTCATAGATGCGGCTGCCCACTCTATTGAGGCTCTCGCTGCCGTCCAGTATGGTGCTGGCGTTTATGTCCATGTTGTCGCCCATGTTGGCGTAGGTCCTCGGGGTCCCCGTGATCTTGATGACCGGCGCGATGGCGTGCCCCGTGGTGCTCCCCCTTCCGCTGGTGAAGCAGACAACCTGAGCCCCAGCCGCAACCATGTGGGTGACGCTTGGCACGTCCCAGCCGGGGCCGTCCATCAGATACAGACCGGGCTTGTCCGGTGTGTCGAACCTCTCCCAGTTGTTGTAGAGGACGCCCTGAATGGTCTTGGTCCCCCCCTTAACCACGGCTCCTAGGCTCTTCTCCTCGATGGTGGTCAGCCCGCCGTCGATGTTGCCCTTGCTCATCCACCTGCTGCTGACGCCCATGGCCTTCTGGCGCGCCATCTGGGTCTCGATAATGTCGTAGATGGCGTCGGCCGTCTCCTTGTCTACGGCCCTCTCGGCGAGGAGGTGCTGTGTCCCGCACATCTCCTGGGTCTCGCCAAACATCACCGTCCCGCCATCCTCTATGAGCATGTCTGCCGCCGCGCCTACCGCCGGGTTCGCTGCAAGCCCGCTTGTGGCGTCACTGCCCCCGCACTCCACCGCGAGGATCAGCTTGCTCAGCGGGAAAGCCTCCCGTTTCTGCTCAGCTATGTCCTGCTTCATCTTCTGGAGGATGCGCACGCCCTTGGCGTGGGTCTTGATGGTACCACCCAACTTCTGGATTGTGATGTTGAAGACGGGCTTGCCACTGGGCTCGATTTTCTCCATGAGGATGTCCCCGGTCAAAGTCTCGCACCCCAACCCGACAATCAGTATCCCCGCGACGTTTGGGTTCAACGCCGTCCCCACCAGGTTGTGGACCAGCATGGCGTCGTCCCTACATCCGTAGGTCTGCGTGATGGCCACTGCTCCCTCCACCTGCTCTGCTATCTTCTTGGCGGGCTCGTAGCTGCAGTCCATAGTCGACAGTACAAGCAGGTGGTTCCTTACGCCCACCGTTCCGTCGGGTCTCTCGTACCCGTAGAACTGTGCCGTCAGGTGACCCCCCTTACCTCAACGCCCTCTATGTTCATCCTAGCGCTGTTGACATTGTGGGTATGAAGCCACTCGCCGACCTTGATCTCCTTAGAGGCGACGCCGATCACCTCTCCGTACTTGATGACCTCGTCGTCCACCTTCAGGTCCTTGAGTGCGAGCTTGTGGCCCAGCATAATCCTCTCAACGGGTCTGGTCTTCAGCACAATGTCGCCGTTGGGGTTGAGTACCTCGACCTCCTCACCCGCCTCGACGATGCTGGTGGCCGTAGCCACGTTGTCCTGGGCATCGACTTGTATGGCTTTCTTTGACATGTTACAGGAATAGGCGATGCGGTAATATTAAAGAGATAAGAAAAAAGCCTAACCCATCACTGGGTTCTCTGGGATGCAGCTGGTCCCGTCAGGGATGACGGCTACCCTACTGCCAGCGCCGTGGTGGTTCTTGAGCTCCTCGATGACCTCGTCCCACTTCCTGATCCAGACGACCTCCTCAATGTCGTGCCTCCACAGGAAGCTCTTCAACGGGTAGTCGCCGAAAATAATTATCCTCTTGCCCTTGAGTACCCTGCGCTTGGCTGGGTTCCACAGGCATGAGCCGATCTCCTTGCCGTGCCTGTTGAAGAGCCAGTGGTTGATATCACCGTCGGGGTCGTCGTTGACCATGACAAGAGTCCCGTCCTCGCTCACGGTGTTGTACATGGGCCAGAGGCTCAGGTAGGGCTCGTTCTCCCTCATGTAAGCCCCCGCGACCACTATGTCGGACTCGGGGTTCTCTGTCCTGTGCCACTTCATGACTCCCGCACCCGCCTTGCGCTGTGTCTTGACGAAGTCACCGGCGTACATTTCTATTGGGTCCCTTTGTAGGTTTAGCACGGTGTCGATCTTGTAGTCAAGACCGGCCATCCTAGCGGCCTCCTCCATGTCTATTCTCATCCTGTTGTCCTCGTTCATGAGGTAGCCGGTGGACTTGCACGGCGTCAGTCCCGGCCCGAACCCGCCGATGTCGCCGTGGTTGTACTTTATGGTCTCCATGCCGGCCACTCCGGGGCTGATCATCTTGCCGCCGCCGCTGAGGCCCGTGAGCCTGTGGAACAGGACGGTGCCGATGCCGATCTTCAGGTCGCATGCCATGACCTCGCTGTTGACCCATACGGGTGTCCCCAGCTCGGTCTTGCCCAGGTAGTCGATGATATCATAGGGGTTGTGGTTGTAGACGGCGTAGTTGGACACGATGTCGTCGCCCAGCTTCTTTACGAAATCCCTCCTCCCGTAGGTGCCGTGGGTGCCCGGTGCGATGATGAACCTGATGTTGTCCTCGGGGATGCCCGCCTTGTGCAGCGTCTCAAGTATGAAAGGCGCGTACTGGAATGTCTTGGTTGGCCTTGTCATGTCGTCGAATATGATCACAACCTCCTCGGCTCCCTCTGCGAGCTTGGCGAGGGGCTTCTGGCCGACCGGGTTGTGGATGACCGCCTTGATCTCCTCCGGGGTCATGGGGGTTGCGTCCTCTGATGCGACCTTGCACAGATGCACCTTCCACTCGTCGGGGAAGGTCAGCTCAAGGGGCTTGTCGTCGTACCAGCAATGATGTGGAATATCCACCTTAGTCAAATTAATCAACATGACCTTGTTGATTGCACTAATATAATGTATCCGAAATGGGCTAAGGCCAGAAAAAAATAGAGTTCTACTTGAAAAGATTGATGGGGTATTCAGCCGTCTCTCCCAGCCACTCCTCGATCCTCAGCAACTGGTTGTACTTTGCTGTCCTCTCGCCCCTGCACGGCGCACCGGTCTTGATCTGGCCGCAGCCCAGAGCCACGCTGAGGTCAGCCACGAACGGGTCCTCCGTCTCACCGCTCCTGTGGCTGGCCATCACGTTGTACCCATTGTCAATGGCGAGTTTAGCGGCCTCAAGGGCCTCGGTGAGAGTCCCGATCTGGTTCACCTTCCAGAGCAGGGCGTTGCAAGCCCCCATATCAATGCCCTTCTGTAAGCGCTTCGGGTTTGTGACGAACAGGTCATCCCCCAGTATCTGGATGTCAACGGCCTTTGTCACATCAACGAACCCCTGGTAGTCCTCCTCCTCAAGGGGATCCTCAATGCTTGATATCGGGTATTTTTCCACGAGATCAACATAGACCTCGATCAGCTCTCCCGTACTGATTTTCCTCTCCCTGTAATTGTAGACGCCCTCGCCTACGAAGAAGCTGCTGGCGGCCACGTCAATGGCCAGGGTCACCTTGTCGGTGTAACCCAGCTCTTCGGCAGACGCGATTATGACCTCTATAGCCTCCTCGGGCGTCTTCATTGGGGGGCTGAAACCACCCTCGTCCCCCACGTTGATGGCGTTCTTCCCGTAGTCCTCAAGGAGCTTACTTTTGAGTGTCTGGTATATCTCGCTGCCCATCCTCAGCGCCTCGGCGAAGTTTTTAGCACCGGTAGGTGCGACCATGAACTCCTGGAAATCAAGCTGGTTCCCGGCGTGTATCCCGCCGTTGACAACGTTGAAGAACGGAACAGGGAGCAGGCTCGCGTCAGGGTTGATGTACTCGTACAGCTTAACCCCCTTTGACGCGGCAGCTGTCTTGGCAGACGCGATGCTCACCCCGAGGATGGCGTTGCCCCCCAACCTACCCTTATTCTCGGTCCCATCCAGCTCGATCATCAAAGCATCAAGCTTGAACTGGTCCGTTACATCGTAGCCCCTGAGCATGGGTAAAATCTCATCTTTAACCCCTCTTACTGCCTTTGATACACCCTTCCCGTGGAACCTCTCTCCCTTGTCCCTCAGCTCAACAGCCTCGTAGATTCCGGTGCTGGCCCCGCTGGGCACGGCAGCCCTTCCAAAGTAGCCATCATCGGTGGTGACCTCAACCTCGATGGTGGGGTTACCGCGGGAGTCAAGAATCTCCCTCGCGTGAATGTGACTGATCTTCCCCATGCTATTTCAGATGGGGAGATGATTGATGGTTTAAAAAAGGCTATCTACTGGATAGCTTTCGATATGTCCTTTGCGGTGAACGGCCAGCCCACCAGCTTGATCTCGTCCTCCACAACGACGCTGGGCACGGCCATGACGTTGATGCTCATTCCCCTGTCTACACCCTCCGGGGTGTACGTGTTGACCTCCTCGTACTCGAAGCCTGGGTTATCCACCTTGTACTTCTTGAGAAGCTCCCTTGCGTAGGGGCAGTGAGGGCATGCTGGACTGTAAAATAGCTCTACCTTCTTCATTTTCTTCCCAGCCGCTTCACGTACTTCATCGCGTTCAGTGCCGCCTGGGCACCCGTACCTGTCGCCGTCACTATCTGCATCCCCTTACAGCAGCAGTCGCCAGCCGCGAAGAGGCCCTCGATGTTTGTCATCTGGTCCCTGTCCACCATGATACAGCCGCCCGCATCAGTCTCCACCCCCGCATCACCCAGAATGGTGGATGCCGAGACGTGCTCCAGTATGATGAACACTCCATCAAGCTTGACCTCATCTCCGTTATCCAGCTTGACATACTCCACGAAATTAGTGCCACCAATCTCGGTGATGTCAGTGTCATAGATGAACTCCACCTTTGGGTTCTTTTTCAGGTGCTCAATCTCTGGGTACTCCTCGTTGAACCCCTTTTTCCCTGGAATAGCGTAGACCTTGGCAGATGACTCCGCAAGTATCTCGATATCGTGGACCGCCTCATGGCCTCCGCCTATAATGGCCACGGTCTTATCCCTAAAGAACGGGCCGTCGCAGACCCCGCAGTAGCTTACTCCCCTACCCTTGAACTCGTTCTCGCCTTCGACACTGAGGCTTCTCCTGCTAACGCCAGTGGCGATGATGATGGCTTTTGCCTGCCTGATCCCCTTCCTTGTGGTAAGCATCTTCGTCTCGCCGAAGTCAGCAATGCCAACAACTGTCTCGGTGCTGAACTCTGCCCCGAACTTAGCCGCCTGTTTCTCCATGAGCGCCATCAGGTTCGGCCCGCTGATCCCGTCAGGGAACCCCGGGTAGTTCTCGACCCAGTGGGCCTGAAGTGTTTTGCCACCCAACTTGTTCCCCTCAAGAACGAGGGTCATGTTGTTGTGCCTAGCAGCGTAGATGGCCGCGGTGAGCCCACCTGGGCCGCCGCCAATGATTATAATGTCATAGATGTCCTCAGACATGGCGAATATCTAGAAAGATTAAGATGGGTGAAATAAAAAGGGGTATTATTCGTCGTCGCGGTCCTTCCTGGGACTCATGATCGCCGCCATCTCGTCCAGCCTGCTCTGGACCAGTTGGTTAACCGAGCCCTCAGGATAGTTGCCTTCCGCATCGGGCTCCCCCGCCTCCACCCCTGTAAGGACCTCGATGCCCTCATCGATGGTCCCCACGGAGTAGATGTGGAACTTTCCCTCCTTGATGGCCTCCACCACGTCCTCCCTGAGCATCAGGTTCTTGACGTTGCTCTCGGGGATCATGACCCCGTGATCGCCCGTCAGGCCCCTGAACTTGCAGAGGTCAAAGAAGCCCTCGATCTTGTGGTTGACGCCGCCTATGGCTTGGACCTGACCCCTCTGGTTCACCGACCCAGTCACGGCAAAGTTCTGCTTGATGGGCACCCCGCTAAGGGCGCTCATCATGGCGTAGGTCTCGGTGCTGCTCGCGCTGTCCCCGTCGACCCCGCTGTAGCTCTGCTCGAACACCAGCCTGGCCGTGAGGCTCAGTGGGTGCTTCTTGGCGTACCTGTCGGTTAGGAAGCCCGAAAGTATGTGGACGCCCTTAGTGTGTGTAGGCCCGCCCATGTCGGCTTGCTTCTCGATGTCGATGATGCCAGATTTGCCCAAGCCAATGCTGGCCGTTATCCTGCTTGGCTTGCCGAACATGTGGTCCCCCATGCCCATGACCGCCAGTCCGTTGAGCTGACCCACCTTGGCGCCCTCTGTATCCACTAGGATGCTCCCACGCTCGATCATCTCGCCCATCTTCTCCTCAATGAGGTTGCTTCTGTAGACTTTTGCCTCGATGGCCTGCCTCACGTGGTCCTTGGTGATGTAATCGCTGCCGTTGGACATCGCGTAGTAGTTTGCCTCCCTTATGAGGTCGCTCACCCTGGCGAACTGGGTGCTGAGCTTGTCTTGGTCCGCCGCGAGCCTGCTGCTGTACTCGACGATGGATGCGATCCCCTCACCGTTCAGGTGTTTGAGCCCCTCCTTGTTGACCAGGGTGCACATGAACTGGGCATACTGCTCGACGTTCTCCCTGGTCCTAGCCATGGTGGTGTCGAACTCGGCCTTGACCTTGAAGATCTTCTTGAACTCTGGGTCGCCCTGGTAGAGCATGTAGTAGTACCTGCCCTCCCCCACGATAATGACCTTGCAATCAAAGGGTATGGGCTCGGGCCTCAGGCTTCTGGTGCTGACGTAACCCATCCTGGCCGCCAACTCCTCTATCTCCAGCTTCTTGTTGAGGATAGTGCGCTTCAACGCCTCGTAGCTGCCGGGGCTCCTGGCCAGTTCCTCGATGGGCAGTACCAGGTACCCGCCGTTGGCCATGTGGGCGCTCCCACTCCTGATCATGGTGTAATCAGTGACCAGTGTGCCGAACCTGGCCTCCTTCTCAGTGGTGCCGAAGAGCCTGTCGTGGCCGGGGTTCAGCTCCATGATGACTGGCGCTCCCTCAAGCTTGCTGTTGTCCACAACCAAGTTGACTTTGTACCTCACGGTGGGGTCATCCCTTCCACCCCCCATCATGGCGGCGAGGGGGTTCTCGGGTGGCTTCTGGGCCCCCAGGATAGCGCTCAGGTTGTCGAGGATATCGTTCCTGACAGCACCCAGGTATTGCTTGCACTCGATGACCTCTCCGTATTTGTCGTTGAGGCTGTCCAGCAGGGTGTCCATGGCGAAACTAGCTACCTCCTTGTTGAACTTCTCGACCTCCGCCTCTGCTTCCCTGTCGATGTCCCTGAACTGCCGGAACGCGGTCCCCATCTCATCTGAGAGGGCCTTGCGCTTGTTCTGGATCTCGTCCCTAATGCTCTGCGGTAGGATGCCGAACTGCTGTTCGTTGATGAGCTGGCCGTTGATTACCGGGATGATAACCATGCCGATCTGGCTCCTCTGGATCACGAAACCTGCGTCCTGGGCCTTCTTGTTTAGTTCCCCCATGAGCTCCTGCTTCCTCTCCTCAAAGCCCTTGACGGTCTCCTCCCTGCGGCTGGCGTAATCATCGCTCTCAAAGGCTGCCGAAAGGGCCTTCTTCATCTCATCGACGAACCTAGCTATATCCGTCACGAACTGGGCTCCCATCCCTGCGGGCAGCTGGAGGGCGTTGGGCTTCTGGCGATCCTCGAAGTTGTAGACGTAGCACCAGTCCGGGGGCACAGGCATCTCCTTGGCCCGCTGCTCTAGGAAGGTCACGATGGCGGTCTTCTTTCCCGTCCCTGGCATCCCTGCCACGTAGAGGTTGAATCCCTCCTCCTTGATATCAAGGCCGAACTGGAGCGCCTTCACGGCCCTGTCCTGACCGATTATCTCGATGAGGGGCTCAAGGTCATCAGTGGCGCTGCACTTTATGAAATCCATTGGACATATCTTTCTTACCTGCGTATATTCTAGCTCCTTGATCATGTTAATCACAATAATACTGTTAGAAAAATTAGCTAGGAGTCTATTTAAACATTAACCGAATTTGTCATATTTCTGACATATTGTGTTTTGTCGGGGGTCTATGTGATCCTCTCAAGTAGCTCGTTCCAGGTCATCCCCTGGTCTATCTTGATCATATAGTCCCTGTTGGATCTATCTGCAATATCAAACCACCAGCCCTTGTACTTGAACTTGGCAGCCAGCACGGCATACTTTCTGGGGTATATCTTGTGCATCTCAAGGAACTCGAAGAGCTTCACCACCTGGTGAGACTTGTAGTAGGCGTAGCGTACTTGGGACTTTACCTCTATTGAGAGGATGGCGTCGTCCTTGATGGCGAAGACATCTGGCAGCGGCTCCTTGCTAGGGGCGCTCACGGGTATCCTGATAGCGTTGTACCCCACATCCCTGAACATGTGGACCAGCTCCCTCTCTGCATCGTAGCCCCTCTTTTTCATGGCCCTGACCTGCTTCGCGGTCAGCTGTCTGGTGTACCGCTTTTTAGGCGGGGTCTTCTTCTTGGGCGAGGCTATTTCCCTGAGGCTCATACGTCGTCCTCCGTCACGTCTGGCACAACAAGAGAGCCTGACTCAAGGGGGTCAAGGGCCAGCCTCATGAGGTCCTTGAGCCAGTCACTGAACTTGTTGGCGTTGGAGAACTTTTGGTACATCCGTCTGTGAGGCACTTTGGTGATGAGCCGCAGGGCCACCATCTTATTGACATAGAACTTGGCGCTGCTCCTGCTTATATCGCAGATACGGGCCACATCACCGCTGGTAAAGTCCCTCTCCAGCTTGTTGTAGCCTACTATGATCTTGGGCGGGAGAGGGAGCGCCTTCTCCAGTATCTCTAAAAGTGATTCTTCTCTTGACAAGGTGGGCTACCTCGGATGGATATGAAAAATGTCCATCCCTTTTAAGGGATGAGTAGGAAATGTGGGAACTAGTCGTCCCCTGTGGGGACTGGCACGACCTTCTTTCCCTGCTTCTTGATGCCCTCGTCAGCGATCTTCCTCTTGAGGTTCCACGCTGTTACGCTGGGGAGGCCCCAGAGGTTGATGAATCCGGCTGCATCACCCTGGTCGTAGTGGGTGTTGATATCGAAGCTGGCTAAGTTGTAGTCGTACAGGCTCATCGGGCTCTCACGCGCAATCGGCTTCGCCGTTCCCTTGTGGAGCTTCATGGTGACTGTTCCCGTGAGGTTCTTCTGGGTGCTATTGATGTAAGCGTCCAGATCCTCCTTGTATGGGTCAACCCAGAGGCCCTGATAGACGGCGGTCGCCCACTTGTGGTCGATCTCGTACTTCAATAGTTTCTGGTGGCGCGTCAGCACCATCTTCTCCAGGTCCAGGTGGGCGTTGATTATGGTCTCGGCCGCTGGCACCTCGTAGGTCTCACGTGTCTTGAGGCCTACGATCCTGTCTTCCATGTGCTCGATCCTGCCGATGCCATGCTTCCCCGACATGTCCCTGATCTTCAGGATTAACTCATGGGGCTTGTAATCGACCCCGTCGAGGCTCACCGGGACTCCCTTGTGGAAGCCTATCTTGACGAGCTCAGGCTCGTTCGGGGTGTCCTTGATATCCGCTGTCCAGTCCCATACATCATCAGGTACGGGTAAGTCAGGGTGCTCAAGCATGCCACCTTCGATGCTCCTTCCCCACAGGTTCTCGTCGACGCTGTAGGGGCTCTCCGCCGTTACCGGGATGGGGATGTTGTGTTCCAATGACCACTCGATCTGGGCTGCCCTGTCAAATTTCCATTCCCTGACGGGCGCGATTATCTTGAGTTTCGGGTTCAGGGCCTTGATGGTGATATCGAATCTCACCTGATCATTACCCTTTCCGGTGCATCCGTGGGCTACTGCTTGCGCGTCCTCCATCTCTGCTACCTCGACCAATTTCTTGGCGATGAGGGGCCTGCTCAGGCTACTGCTTACCGGATATGTGCCCATGTACAGGGCGTTTGCCTTGATTGCGGGGAACAGGTACTCCGTTGCGAACTCCTCTTTTGCATCAAACCCGTAATGGTTGATGGCCCCAAGGTCCCAAGCCTTTTTCTCGATTCCCACTGTTTCCTTGTCCTGGCCTACATCTAGGTTGCAGGTAATAACGTCCATTCCGTACTCTTCCTGAATCCATACTACCATCATGGACGTGTCCAGCCCACCGCTGTATGCTAGAACAACTTTGTCTTTAGCCATTGCATTTATGCCTCTTTTAGGATACTCAGCTACAACCTGAGGCAACCTTTTATACCTTATGACATGTTTGCAACATATATGACATCAGGCACATCAGATAGGACAAAAAGCGTGGCCCAGCAGGTGCGGGAAACCATTCAGACCCGCCCCAGCTTACTGGACGCGCTCAACATGAAGATAGTGAACTACAGCGCCCTCGCCAGGATTCTACAAGAGGAACTCGGGGAGGGGAGCCTTGAGGCGGTCAAAGCAGCCATCATCAGGGTGGCTGATGAGATCAGCACGGACAGGGGACTAAGGGAGGAGGCAGTCCGGGGAATACTCAAGGCATCCAAGGTACGGCTCCAGGACAAGATCGGCGTTGTGATATCCTCGATGAGAATGGATATACCCCACATCGTAACCGCCCACCTTACAGATCAATACGTGTACATCGTGGATCAGACCATCATTGAGGAGCCTCTACCTGATCGTGTCCAGTTCCAGAAAAATCTAGTCGCGTTGATCCTGTTAAGCCCACCGGAGGTCGAGGAGACTCCGGGGTTCGTGGCCTTCATAACCCAACAACTCGCCAGCAGAAACATCAACATCATAGAGTTCATCAGTTGTAGCACCAACACCATCATAATCCTAGAAGCGAGACAGGCCTTGGACGCCTTCAGCCTCCTCCAAAACTACACCTAGGGCTCTCTGAGACAACAAAAAGGCATCAAAACCGTTCCTATTTCCCCATTTTCAGTAAAGGCTTTAAAACCCCGAGTCTGCTACAGTGTTGATAATGGCAGAAATTTGTCCCATATGTGGGCTCCCCCAGGACCTTTGCGTTTGCGAGGAGATGAGCAAGGAGCAGCAAAGGATCAGGATTCGTTTAGAGACACGTAAATGGGGAAAGAAATGGACCGTCATCGACGGCATCGACTCTAAGGGCGTCTCCCTCAACAAGTTAGCGACACAGTTGAAAAACAAGTGTGCATGCGGTGGGACCGCGAAGAACGAGCAGGTTCTCCTAATGGGTGACCATAGGGACGAGGTCTACAAGACACTCGTCGGTCTGGGCTTCCCTCAGGATAATATCGAGGTCCAGTAAGCCGTGCCGAGGCTCAGGGATATTATAGATATTCTCAGAGATGCCCGACACTCTATACCAAAACCCGTGTTCTGTCCCAACTGTAAAAGCCCCAAGATGAGGTCCAGTGAGAGCTATGGCATTCTTCCCCAGAAGTACGTCTGCGAGAACTGCGGCTACGAGGGCAACATCGTGCTTGAGCTGGAAGAGGAAGACCCAAAACCATAGAATTTAACCAAGGGAACATTATATCATTATAGACAACCAGCGGTGGCCCCATGTCAGAGGACATTGAGAACTACAAGGAGAAGTACAAGACCCTTGAGGATCTACCAGGCATAGGCCCGGCCACTATTAACAAGCTCAAGGAGATCGGGTTCAAGACTGTTGAGAGTCTCGGGACAGCCACACTTAACGAGCTGGTCTCAGCGGGCATTGGCAAGGAGGTGGCTGAGAAGGTCATCGAGACAGCCAGGAAAACCGTTGCCATCACGTTCGTGAGAGGTGACGAGCTGGTCGAGCTCAGGAAGAACATTAGGAAGCTCACCACGGGGTGTAGCAGCCTAGACAATTTATTGGGTGGGGGCATCGAGACCCAGAGCCTCACCGAGTTCTACGGGGAGTTCGGAAGTGGCAAGAGCCAGCTGTGCCATCAGTTATGTGTCACAGTGCAACTGGGCGAGACGCAGGGTGGTCTTAATGGGAGCGTTCTTTACATCGACACCGAGTCCACGTTCAGACCCAAGCGCGTACAGCAGATAGCGCCAAGGTTCGGCATCAAGCCCAAGGACGTGCTGAAGGGGATCGTGTACGCGGAGGCATACACGAGCAACCACCAGACCGTGCTCCTTGAGAACGCCGACGAGGTCATCAGGGACAATAACATAAAGCTCATCATCGTCGACAGCGTGATGAGTCACTTCAGGAGCGAGTACATCGGCAGGGAGATGCTAGCCAACCGCCAGCAACAGCTCAACAAGCACCTGCACAAGCTCACAAGGCTGGGAAGGGCGTTCAACACCTCATTGGTTATTACCAACCAAGTGATGGCGACACCTGATGCGTTCTTCAGCAAGGCGGTAGCCCCTGTTGGCGGGCATATACTGGGTCATATGAGTCACAGCAGGATATTCATCAGAAAGGGCAGGAACAACATGAGAATAGCCAAGCTCACAGCGAGCCCCAGCTTACCCGAGGGAGAAGCCCCTATGAGGATCACAGAGAGAGGGATAGAGAGTGACGAAGACTACTAATCTAGGACGAGGACTAACCGTCACGGGGAAGACCCGTGAATCCGTTATATCATTCTTCAAGAACATGATTGACAGGCGGTTCACAGACGCCGAGAAGGCGTTGGGCGCTATCAGGGAGCGCAAGTTCACCGATGAGGAGTACAAGACGGGATACATCAACGCTCTCGATGGCCTCCTCCTATCGGTCCGATCGGGAGACGAGAGAGATTTCTACAACAAGAATAACTTTGACCAGAAAAGCCTGAAGGCTCACAGGGAGGAGTTCAAGGAGTTCAGGAAGACCCCGATCAGGACCCAGTTTGACTCGGGCTACTTTGCGGCTTGGTCAGATATAATGCAGTACAGGTTCAATGTTAAAAAGGATTTAGACCCATCCGAACGTGCCCATAGTGTTGAGCAGCGTCCAGGTCAGCATCCACAGGAACAGGAAAGCGCCCATGCCGATCTTTATCGTTCTGTCCCTCTCAATATCAAACAGCTTCGCTGTTACCTCGGAATAGCCAATGTACAAAACGGTGCCAGTCATCAATGCGAGCTCGCCTTGGAGCCCCAAGCCTGACTGAACATAGAACGTGATAAAACCCGTGGCTAGCCCCAGCAGGGCCTTGATCCAGTAAACCTTCTCTGATTGCTTCAACCGTGTTTTCTCCGTGGGTCCAACTCTTATTGTCTGATGCTGTTTTATAAGTTAGCTGATGTAGCCCAGTCTCTTCTCGTCGGGGATCTGGGGCTCCTCTTCCTCATCGTAGATATCGAGACGGTGCTTGATGGAGTCATCGATCTTCTTTGCCCTGATGTCAAGCTGCTTTGTGTCTATCTGGATGTCGATGAGCTTCACAAGCTTGTGCAGCACTGCCTTGCTGGCCATGTGCTGGGGGACGTTCGCGTAGGTGATATCGCCCATGAGGCACACGCCATCGATCCCGTTTGCTTTGGCTACGCCTATCATGACGCCGTTCAGCCCATTGACAGCTCCATCTTTCTCGATCATCTCAACCCCAGCCTCGATTAGCTCGTCCCTCATGGACTCGTCGGTGAATACGCCGTAGACCTTTGGTTCTTCGTAGAACTCGTTGGGGAATGCCGCTATGGTGTAGATGCGCTTGACGCCCATCTCCACGGCGATGTCCGCGATCTTCTGGGCCAGTCTCAGGGACTCCTCTGGAATGGATGGCTGTGCGTCGCCAACGCAGATAATGATGTTCTGGTCCTCCGAGGCGTAGAGCTTGTGCCTTATGGGGGCCATCTCCACGATACCGTTTTTGTAAACCAGGATGTTGTGAAAGTACTTTATCTCAGCGAACTGCTTTGCCTTTATCCTTCTCCTGAGATAGTCTGCGCTGATCTTGGCCAGGAATCCCATCCCAGGCCACGCGGCTATCATCACCGGGTCTTTCAGACTTGGTTTGTCGGTGAAATGTACGTCCAATGGAATCCAGTTAACGGAGAATGGGATTTGCATTAAACCTTTCGCTTTGAAGCCATGTCTTTGCTTCTTGTAGATTTCATATAATCGTCCCCATGCCGACTCGTCGTGTTTGTTATGCTTTTTACAATTTCTCGGTTGTCTCAGACCGATGTAACATTCTTGCCATTTATGCCTCAATCTCCCTATATACTGGACACATTTTTCTCGTGAAATGTACTCTTTTCATGCAACATAATTATATTATAATTTTTTGAGCCCTTGTGTGATAGTAGTGGGGGACAGCATCGGAAGTGGACACGCCGGGGGCACATCAAAGTGCTCCTGTGACGCGCCCATTTTTGTTCGGGTTTGCCTGAATAATTGCCCACACAGCCGAGGCCGGTATAAAGCCGACCAGTGAATTCCGGGTGTCCCCGCTACACATGATCAACAAAGGTAGAGGATAATAGGCATATGGCGAGAAATATGGAATGGACGGACGAAGAGGTAGAGAGGCTGCATGAAATATACGGGTCGAACAGGACTTTTGAGGAGATAGAGGTAGAGTTTCCCATGAGGACAAGCAACGCCATACGCCTCAAGGCATCGAGGCTGGGAATAAGACGACCACTGATTCCTGGGAACTTTATCCAGGCCAAGCCCATTCTATTCAGGTCAGGTAACGGCGACGGGAATGACGGCTTCATCCTAAAGTGCAATCAGTGTGGTTCATGGGTGCAGATTGACAAGGACATTGAGAAGCGCGCTAACGTGCTGAGCTGCGGGCATTGCGGCTCAATGTACCATGTTTTGATTGAATCTTAGGGGTTTATCGATCTCCTGTTCATGAGCTTTTTATAGGTTGCGTGTAGTTTTTCAAGTGGTGACACCTTGAGCCTAGGCTTATCATCCAAGATGATAGTAAGGGAAGCAATGTCTAGCCCTGTCATAAGCGTCGACGAGAACGAGGATATAGTGCAGGTTGCGAACAAGATGCGCGAGCAGCGCGTCGGGGCTGTTGTGGTCCTGAACCAGCAGAACCTACCGGTTGGAATTGTGACTGAGAGGGACATCGTGACGAGGGTCGTAGCTGATGGCGTATCACCGAGCACGTTTTTCGCGGGGAAGGTGATGTCCTCGCCTCTGAAGATGGTGGACCCTGAGATGAACCTGATGGACGCCATGAAGATGATGGACAAGGAGAACATCAGGCGTCTCGGCGTAATCTACAAGGGAGAGCTTGTTGGCGTCGTCACCGATAGGAATATCATACGTTTCGTTCCCACCATCATTGATATCCTGAGGGAGCAGAAGGAGATCAATCCCTTGGGTCATGTATCGGGAAGCTCTACCGTGGGCTACTGTGAGAAATGTGAGTTATACTCCATGAACCTTCGCGCCATCGATGGGAACTTCATCTGCGAGGACTGCCGAGTAGATGGGTGACCACGCGTTCATCGTGGACGGGATGCTAGGGAGCCTGGCCCGCTGGCTTAGGATCGCAGGGTATGATTCAACCTACTTCAGGGGCTTGGAGGATAATCGTTTACTTGATGAAACAAGGGACTCATCAAGGATAATGCTGACGCGGGACAGGGAGCTGTATCAGAGGTCACAGAAACTGGGTCTCAAATCAATATACCTTGAATCTGAGGAAGTGAAGGCCCAGCTATCGCACTTGAAAAGGGAGCTTGGCTTAGAGTTATCTGCAACAAACTCCAGGTGCCCGAGATGCAACGGGCTATTGAAGGAGACCCCGAAAGCCGATGTTCAAGATCTGGTTCCAAAGAAGTCCCTCAACTCCTTCGATGAGTTTTGGGTCTGCGGAGACTGCTCGGGGGTGTACTGGAAGGGGAGCCATTGGGTGAAGATCAGGGAAACCCTCGGCTCTACCTGAAAGGTTATCACGTAGAAACAGGTAGAGTTGTTTATCACATCAAGGAGGCGTTGTGGGCATATTCACGTTAACCGATGAGCAGGGGTTTTTTCTGGTCAGGCTGGCCAGGCAGTCCATCGAGAGCGAACTGGGTATCGCCGATGAACCCAGCGACTACCACAGTGACTCGGTTCTCATGGAGAAATGCGGCGTCTTCGTCACCCTCAACGTCCACGAGAAAGGCAGTTACGGTCTCCGCGGCTGCATCGGGTTGCCTTATGCCACGAGTCCTCTTGTGGACGCAGTTGTTGATGCAGCTAAGAGCGCGGCATTCAACGACCCCCGCTTCCCGACCGTGCAAAGGCATGAGATGGACGGTATTACAATAGAAGTGAGCGTACTGACTCCTCCTGAGCTCATTGGGCATGATGATAAAAAGGACTTACCAAATCAGGTCACAGTGGGCAGGGACGGGTTAATCATTGGACTGGGCTGGAACAAGGGGCTACTGCTGCCTCAGGTTCCCGTCGAGTGGGGCTGGGATAGCAGGGAGTTCTTGGACCAGTGCTGCGTGAAGGCAGGGATACCAAAGAATTCATGGCTGAGAAATGATACCGAGGTATACACTTTCCATGCCATCCTTTTCAAGGAAGAGGAGCCAAGAGGAATAATCAAACGGCACATATTGGTGGAGTAAATGAAACGGTTCGATGGAGCACGAGTGTATTTCAGCCCTTCCGGCATGGGTCTAGGCCATGTCAGTAGATGTGTGCCCATCGCCCACGAGGTCCAGAGGCTTGGCGGCGAGGTCATGTTCTCCACCTACCTCGAAGGGATTGATTATCTCTCTAAGTTCGGATTCACCGTGGCCGAGGCTCCAGAGATTTACCTGGAAACCAACCATACTGGAAGCATCGATCTCAAGGCAACAGTGTCAACGCGGGGTTTCTCGGCCCTCTGGACATTAATGGAACAGATAAGGTTCGAGGTCGAGAAGATGCAGGCATTCAAGCCGAATCTTGTGTTTGTTGACACCCGTGTTAGCACGATCATGGCGGCGAAGATGCTCAGGCTACCCTGTGTGCTGGTCCTTAACCAGTTCCTGCCCAGAGCCCCGAGGGAGACGGATACAAATTTCTGGAAGTTGGTGGACGGGACTGTTATGACTGTCCTAGGTTGGATGTGGGATTTGTCAGATAGGCTCATCATCCCAGATTTCCCTGAGCCCTACACCATCAGCTTGGACAGCCTGAGGGCTCCTCGCAGGTACGGAGCGAAGATGGACTTGGTGGGCTCCATCATGGGCTTTAAGCCAGAGAACAGTGTTGACGCGTCCACAATTAGAGAAGAGCTAGGCTTGGATGACCAGGTATTGATCTACGCCGGGATCAGCGGCCCGCGTCCTGAGCGAATGCCCTTGATACGGATACTGGCCCCCATTTTCAGCAGGTTCCCTGACAAGTACCACGTCGTGATGTCAATGGGCAACCCCCACGGTGGAAACAAGCCGAAACGAGTGGGTAACGTGACTCTAATCCCCTGGATCGATGACCGTTACGCGTTCCTCAACGCCTGCGACGTGGTCATCAGCAGGGGTGGTCACGAGACCATCATGCAGAGCATCGGGTACAACAAGCCCAGTATCATAATCCCCATGCCTCGCCATCCTGAGCAGTACGGGAACGCTAGGCGCGCCATGGAGATCGGCGTGGCCGAGGCCCTGCATCAAAGGGATGTGTCCAAGAAATCACTCATCAAGAGGATTGAGCACCTGCTTGAGAACGACCGTGCGCTTGATGTTTTGGTTGACATAAACCAGAACAAGCACCTGGACGAGGGCCTTGAGAGGATCATCGAGATCATCGCAGAGTACCTGTGATTAATTTTAAGTGTCGGCGGTGTGACTGCTGTCCACGGATTACCACTACGCAAAGGAAAGGGATTCAGAGGTAGACAAGTACTTCGATCATGACGTTATGAAGGCCTGGGCAGACTGGAACAGGAAGGTTTTCGAGCCGGGCCAGCTGGGCAAGTAGCCAAAGGAGCTGATTGCCATAGTGTGCACCTACATGACCAGATGTCCATAGTGCATCGAGGGCCACGCCAAGGTAGCCATGAAGGCGGGTGCGACCAAGGAAGAGATAGCTGAGGTCATCCAGATCACCATGGCTTTGAGCAGCGGTGCGCTGATAGCTCACAGGAACATCGCGCTGGACGTTTGGTCCAGTCTTATCCATTCACTATTTTAATTGCAATTGTATTTTTCTATACATGTCTTCTTGCCGCATTGAACGTGATTTTCTAGGCGAAGTACCCGTTCCATCTGCTGCCCTTTATGGTGGATTCACAGCCCGCGTATCGGAGAGCTTCAAGATATCGGGTCAAACGATTCATCCTCTCTTCATCCAGACGCTGGCTGAGGTGAAGAAAGCAGCCGCTGAGACCAATAACGAGCTTGGGCTCCTAGACGACAAGGTCTACGAAGTGATTATCAAGGCTCTGGACGAAGTTCTAGAGGGTAAACACAGTGAGATGTTTCCACTAGATGTCTTCCAAGCGGGCGCTGGAACCCCCTGGAACATGAACATGAACGAGGTGGTGGCTAATAGGGCGAACCAGATACTAGGTTATCCCATCGGGGAATACGTCCCTGTCCACCCCAACGACCATGTCAACATGTCCCAGAGCAGTAACGACGTGATACCCAACACGATCAGGGTAACATCACTCAGGCTTGTCTCTCACCTGCTCGACTCTCTAAATCAACTTGAGGTGAGTCTGGGGGCAAAAGCCGTTGAATTCAGAGATATCATGAAAAGCTCAAGAACCCATGCCAGGGACGCTGTTCCTATCACCCTGGGACAGGAGTTTTCAGCTTACGCCAGCATGGTTAAGGCCCATTTAGTCAATACCCGAAACTCAGCCGACCCTTTGAGTTTGATATTCCTAGGAGGGACCGCCGCCGGTACCGGTGTCAACACTCATCCAGATTATTCCGATCTCGTGATCAAGCATCTGAGTAATATTACAGAACTGGACCTGAGTCAGGCGAAGGATAAAATCCACCTGACGCAGTTCATGTCCGATTTTATGCACCTGATAAACGCCCTCTCGGCTTTCTGTGTTGATATCGTGAAGGTGAACAACGACCTGGTGCTCATGAGCAGTGGTCCACGGACGGGCCTGTCCGAGATTCAGCTGCCCCCGGTTGAGCCAGGTTCCAGTATAATGCCGGGGAAGGTCAACCCAAGCATCATCGAGGCAGTGAACATGGTCTGCTTCCAGGTCCAGGGCAACAGGCTGGCGGTCGAGAACGCTGCCAAGTCAGGTTTATTCGATCTCAACGTCTACACCCCGGTCATAGCCTTCAACCTCTTCAACTCCCTTGAGTGGCTCACAAATGCCATCAACGCCCTCGACCTAAGATGCATCCAAGGGATAGAGGCTAACAGGGAGGTCCTGGAAGGATATTACACCGATTCTAACGCCATGGTGACCCTCCTCAGCCCCTTGATTGGGTACATAAAAGCCTCGGAGCTGGCGAGGACATCCTTAGAGACTGGAATAAACGCTGGTGAGCTTGCGGTCACAAACGGGTACATCACCCAGGACGACTTGGACGCTATTCTATCCACCCCAACCGGGCCAAACCTCCACATAGTCAAAAAGATCAAGGAGAAGGGAGATTGATCAGACACGATGTCTTGATCATCGGGGCCGGAATCTCGGGCCTCATGACCGCCCTCGAAGCGTCCAAGACCGTTGACGTTGGGGTACTCAGCAAGGTCCACTCAGTCAGGAGCCACAGTGGGGCCGCCCAGGGAGGCATAGCCGCTTCCCTCGGAAACGAGGAGGAGGACAACTGGGAGTGGCACATGTTCGACACTGTCAAGGGAAGTGACTACCTTGCGGACCAGGACAAGGTCGAGGTACTAGTAAGGGAGGCCCCCCGTGCATTGATAGAACTTGAGCACATGGGAGTACCGTTCACGAGGAACGAGAACGGGTCCATAGCCCAGCGCTTCTTCGGGGGTCACACACGGGCGTTCGGAAAGGCACCTGTCAGGCGGGCGTGTTACGCGTCGGACAGGACGGGCCGGGTCATCATGAACAACGTGTATGATCACGCCCTAGCACGAGGTGTGAAGGTTTACCACGA
Source organism: Candidatus Bathyarchaeota archaeon (assembly GCA_030613835.1). Taxonomy (GTDB): domain Archaea; phylum Thermoproteota; class Bathyarchaeia; order TCS64; family TCS64; genus RBG-16-57-9. The sequence continues at coordinate 50,730 of JAUWLH010000001.1, forward strand.
GCACTTCGCCTTCAAACTCCATCTAGATAATAGGCGAGTTACGGGGGTAACCTGCTACGACCTGGCCACCAGCGAGGTGAAAACCATACATGCAAAGGCAGTCGTGATCGCCACGGGTGGGATGGGTCGTGTGTTCCAGACTACAAGTAACGGCAACGTTGCGACGGGAGACGGATTAGCCCTCGCGCTGAATGTTGGGGTCCCCCTCATGGACATGGAGTTCATCCAGTTCCACCCCACCGGTTTCCACGGGCTGGGGGTGCTGGTCACCGAGGCCGCCCGAGGGCAGGGGGGAATACTGAGAAACGATTCCGGGGAACGATTCATGGAGCGGTACGCCCCCTCAATCAAGGACCTAGCCCCGAGGGACGTGGTGTCAAGGGCAATACTAACTGAGATACAGGAAGGACGAGGTATCAATGGTAAGGACTACGTCCACCTCGACCTGACCCATCTCGATGAGGGGGTTGTCGAGGAAAAGCTCAGCGAGATAACTGAGATATCAAGGAACTTCCTCGACATTGACCCGGTCAAGAAACCCATACCCGTGGCCCCCACCTGCCACTACATGATGGGGGGCGTCCCCACTGACGTCAACGGGGCTGTCCCCGAAATAGAAGGACTTTACTCAGTGGGTGAATCGGCTTGCGTCAGCGTCCACGGCTCAAACAGGCTGGGCTGCAATAGCCTCATCGACCTCGTCGTCTTCGGGAAACGAGCTGGGAAAACCGTGGCCGATTATGTTTCCAGCATTGATTGGGGCTATGAACCAGAATATTCAGGAGAACCAATGATTTCAACCCTGTTGAACTCCGATGGAGGCGCGATCATACACGAGATCCGCGGCGAGATGAGGAAGATAATGACCAATAATGTAAGCATATTCAGGACCGAGGAATCCCTGAACAATGCACTGGCCAAGATCAGGCAATTGCGGCTCATGTACCAAGACATCGGGCTGATTCACAGGGGAAAGGTTCACAACATGGAGCTGAGGGAGGCGCTTGAGCTGGACAACATGCTAATGGTGGCCGAGGCGGTGATCTTCTCAGCGTTAAACCGGGAGGAAAGCAGGGGTGCCCACAGCAGGACCGACTATCCCGAAAGAGACGACGCGAACTGGCTGAAGCACACCCTGGTAAAGAATGTCAACGGCGGACTGGAGATCACGTACAGGCCGGTGACCATCACCCGGTTCCATCCTAAGGAGAGGAAGTACTAGGATGAAGTTCGTAGTTTTCAGGTTTGACCCGGAGATTGATGAAGAGCCCAGGTACGAGACGTATGACCTGGACACACCCCCAGGCATGAGGATATTGGACTGCCTCAACATCATCAGGGAAGAACACGACCCCGGTCTCAGCTTCAGGTACAGCTGCGGCCACGGAATCTGTGGCTCATGCGGCCTCACACTCAACGGGCTGGCTTCACTCGCCTGCCAGAAACTAGTCAAGCACTACGAGAGGTCTCCGGAGATCAAGGTGGAGCCCCTCGGGTTCTACCCCGTGATCAAGGACTTGGTCGTGGACATGGAGCCATTCTTTCAGCGGATGAGGGCCATCCACCCCGAGAACTGGGGAAAGATCAGTCCAGTCCAAGTCTCGAAGCAGCTCCATCAGAGCCAGGAGGACCACGCGCTGATAGTTGACGCCATCAAGTGCATCATGTGCGGCGCATGCACCGCCCAGTGCCCGGTAATGCTGGATGAGGACCCGGAGTTCATAGGACCAGCCGCGGTACTCAGGGCCAAAAGGTACATCTTCGACACCCGCATGACGGACACAGAGGAAAGGAAACGTGCGATAGAGTCACCACACGGTGTCTGGAGCTGCGACACAAGGTGGCTCTGCACAAAGGTATGCCCAAAGGGCATCCAGGTCACCAATAACATCCTTGACCTCAAGGCTGTGCTGAAAAAATATTCTCTAAGTAACAAGTAGCGGGTACTACTTGTTGGCCCAGTACTGCCTAGTCTTCATGTACTGGATCTTGGCCTTCAACAGATCCTTATAGAACTCCTCGTTGCTCCTGTGCATCCTGCTCAGCACCTGGTAGCTGGTCACAGGCCCAACGCCGTAAACCATCAATGCCTCCACGGCCTTCCTCCCATAGCTAAGGACCATATCAGCGGTCTTCCTGCCGTGCCTGAGCTGATCAAGGTCATCACCGAACAGCTCCTCGCCCTCATTCCACTTCCTCAGGAGCATCTGGAACTGCTCAGGATCCTGGTTACGCCTCATCATGGCCATGAGCCCGCTGTTGCAGTTACCGCAAAGTGGTCTATCATCCAGCTCCCGGATACGCACCTGTGTATGCCACTCGCCGCAGTTCACGCATGCCAGTCTCACCCTCCTTGAATGGATGTTCTGTCTCATGTACTCGATCTGGTCCGTGATGGTAGCATCCGTGGCCATCAGCTCCTCGACATCGGCGTACTTTTCCAGTATGCGCCTGGCCAAAGCACTAGGCTCAGAGACCTTTTTTGTGACAACCTCGATGGAACCGTCTCCTATTCCCGTGACTATCTCCTTGACTGATGACATATCCAGCTTCTCGTGGTATGCCTCCCTCAGGGTCTCCTTATAGATGGGCGTGTCCTTGAAGCGATAGTACAGGTTCTCCATCCTATCATGTCCCATGATCTTTCCCCTTGGGATCACTCCAAAACGTTCGGCGATGAACTTCATTTTGTACCCGAACGGGAAACGAGCATGCATGTAATCACTGAGCAGCCTGTCTGCCTCATCCGGCGTCAGAGCCCTGATGAGGTCCTCGATATCTTTGATCTCGTATTCGTTGAGCTTGTTGGGTGCCTCGATTAGGATCCTGTATGGGTCGTTCCACCAGTTGTAGATCAGCTCCTTCTTGCTCAGGGCCGCGTCGAGGATGGCCCCCAGGGCCCTGTTGATTTTCTCTCCCCTGGTGCTGTGGATGACCAAGTACTGGTCCCAGACCTCAATGATCAGGTTCGACGGATTGGGAAGTGGAAGCCCTGATTTCAGGTGGGCGACGGACTCGTCAGCGATCTCCTTCAGGCTACCTACATCGGTGTCTAATGGCTCTGCTAGGTCTTCTAGGGTCTCAGCAGACTGATTTATGGTCTCCCTAAGGGTCCCGGCCTCTTCAGCGACCTCTCGGGTAACGGGGATCAGCTCACCGTCCCAGCCAGGTGCAGCTCCAAGTGGGTCAGTGCTGGGTAATGCATGAAGGACACCTCTCTCCTCGTCAATCTGGAGTATCCTCCAGACCCTTCCCCTGAGGATGACGTTAAGACCCACTCGGGCCCGTAGGCTCCAGAACTCGTCGCCGACAGTACCCACCATCTCATCGGTTATCGCGTTGATAAAGGGGTATCGCCTCTCGTCGTTGATCATTCCCAGATTCTCGAAATAGTATCTCCTGCCCTTGCCTGTCTTCCTCAGTCTCTTTCCCTCCCTCTTGATCAATCCTATCTGCCTGAGGAACTCGATGAGCTCCTCGTACTCCTCCCCCGTGTACTCCTTAAACGGGTACGCCCTTTGAGCCAGCTCAAGCACCTCCCCCTCGTCGATGCCGTCATCTAGGGCCATAATCGTGAGCCCCACTATCTGGTGCGTGAGAACATCAAGAGGCTTCATGTGAACAAGCGTGGGCTCAAGCCGCTTCTTCCTCGCCAAATCCGATGCCACAAGGCTCTCAAGTGTGTCCTCGCCGTATGCCGGTATTGTCACGCCCTCGCTCAACCTGTTCAATGTGTGACCCGCCCTGCCCACCCTCTGGATGAGGGCGCTGACCTGGCGTGGGCTCTGGTACTGGATGGTAAGGTCTACCTCCCCGATGTCGATCCCAAGCTGGAGTGTGCTGGTGCAGACTATTCCTTTCAACTCTCCCGCCTTGAACCTGTCCTCAGTGATGTGCCTCTGCTCCCTGCTGAGGCTGCCGTGGTGGACCTCGATACCTGGTCCCATCTGCTTGAGTCTGAACCCCAGTGCCTCAGCCTGGCCCCTGCCCTGAACGAAGATGAGCGTGCTGTTATGCTCGTTGACGAGGCTTCTTATCCTGTTGAGCCTGCTGGCCGCCTTGGGGCTCGTATTGAGCTCGTCGGCCAGGTCGAAATCCGAGTCAGTTGGCTGAGGGAAGTGGACCTTGTACTTGTAGGTCTTGTCCACCTCGACCTCCACGATGTTGACAGGATGGACGCCCCCAAGAAACTTGGCAACAGTTTTAGGGTTACCGATGGTCGCGCTAAGCCCTATCCTCTGCGGCTTCCCGTTGGCGGCCTTGTCAAGCCTCTCAAGCCCTATCGTGAGCTGTGCGCCCCGCTTGCTGGCGGCCAGGTCATGTATCTCGTCTATTATCACCCACCTGACTTGTGCCAGGTGCTTCCGCATCCCCTTGGATGGAAGGATGGCCTGCAGTGTCTCCGGTGTCGTGATGAGCATCTGGGGCGGCATCCTGGTCTGCCTCCTTCTCTGCTTCTGACTCGTGTCCCCGTGGCGTACCTCCACCGTGATTCCCAGGTGGTCCGCCCAGAACATCATCCTCTTTTTGATGTCCCTGTTCAATGCCCTCAGCGGAGTGATGTAGATGATGTTGATCCCTTTCTCCTTATGACCGCGAAGGTACATGTCGAATACTGGAAGGAGGGCAGCCTCGGTCTTTCCGCTTGCGGTGGGCGAAACAAGTAGAACGTTGTCTCCATCAAGGATAGCGGGTATCACTTTCTCCTGAGGGGGTGTTGGCTCTATAATGCCCAGCTGTTCGAGGCCTTCCCTTATCCTTGGGTGGAGCCCCTCGAAGACACTGGGTGGCATGGTCTTCTTGATGAATTGGAGAATAAAACCTCTTAGTACTGAAACGTGGCGAGGTCTCGGGTGAAAGTATGATCGGATCTAATCCGCGATTTTTTTCGAAATAAATAACCCTACTCTATTTTAAGTAATAATTACATTATATATTATAATTACTAAAATCGTTCAATAATATTGCCTCTTTTCTCAAAACAGGAATATTTACAGGGTTTTTATTTATTAATACCATGTAGGCATTGGTTTTAACAAGACCACCTTAAAAAAAGAGTCATTTTGAAACGTTCTATCCTATCAAGTTGTATTAACGAAACAAGTCAAGGTCTTTAACATATTATCTGTTCCACTTTCTTCGCATCTAACGAGTTGAAAAGAATGGGAACATGCGAAATCTGCAATTCGGATCAAGTGAAGACATACACATGCAAAACATGTGAAAAGAACTTTTGCGTAAAGTGCGGTACATCCCATAAGCGGACTTGCTACACGTGCAAGCCAAAGGGAAGTGGCGGATTCCTCAAGGGGCTCTTCGGCAGGTAGCTGAGAAAACCTACTATAATTTTCTATTATCTAAATAATACTTGTAAACTTAAAGAGGTTAGCTGACTAGATGCAGCTTCTTCTGTCGACCAGCCATGAACTGTAGCTCCTCTCCAGTCCACCATGCATCCTGCTCTAGACTCATCTTGACCTCTTGGTTGTCCCACTCTGGGACCTCCTTCTTGGCGTTGAGCTCAATGGCGTAGCAGGTATTTGGGTGAAGAGGGTAATCTCCTCTGCCGGGAACGCCACCTTGCTGATCCCAAAGTCCAATTGTAGGGCCCGCCGCGTGTCCGTGTACCCCCAGTGGGTGGGTGTAGATCGAAGGCTTGATGCCATCGGCCCATGCGTTGTCCAGTGCTTCCCTCAATATCTCATTTCCCGTTCTTTTATTCTTCATAGCGGAGGCAAGGAAATCTTGAAGCTTGTTCGCGTCAACAAGGGCGTCCTTTAACCCCTGAGGAGCATCTGTCTCGCCCTGTTTGAGGACGTATGCGTTCTGCTGGACATCAGTGGCCAGTCCAAGATAGTAAAAGCCCACATCGCAATGAAGGAGATCTCCCCTGTGGATGACCCTCGTCCTCTCGTTGTCCTCGTAGCTGTCCCCGTGCCCCTGTCTATCAACCGTCGCTGGGAACCACATCTCGACACCTAGGTCGAGTATCTTCTGGCGAATCCACCACTGCACGTCATCGACCGTGGTCACACCGGCCGTGATGACCTTGCTGCTGAACGCCTCCTGTATGATAGCGTGAGTGAGCTCGACGAGCATGGGGTACGCCTCAAGCTCCTCCTTGCTTCTCGTTTCAAGCCATCTGATGCATAATGCCTCGGCTGGTACAAGTCTCTCTGATAGATCGCCGAGGGCATCCACCATTAAGGTGTACTCCCCATGGGTCAGGCCATCCCCGAATGCGAAAGTATTTGAGACATTGATCCCGATCGTCTTTGGGTCTTTTTCCTTGATGATCTTGGCTAGGCACTCGTACTGCTCCTCCTCGTCAGGGTCCCATACGCCTTTGTAGAAATCCCCGAAACCATAACGGTAGACCGCGAGACGCTCAACCCCTTCCTGCTGTCTGTGGAATAGTAATATTGTACGCCTCCTTGCGTAGAGATTTGGCTCGGGCAAGAGGCTCATGATTACTGGGTCCTCGTTGTACTCGCGGGCAATAACCACCCACAGGTCGATCCCCGTCTCGTCCATCAAACCGGGAAGCATTTCCTCAAGCCTGTTCATCAGCCAGCCGTTGTAGACTGTCATCCTGTCGCGGAGGGGTAGTATCTTCTGCCTGTAAGAATCAGCGCCAGGGTTAGTGTGGTGCGGGAAAAGATGGTCACTCATGCCCTATACTTTGTTTATGGGGCAATAAAATTATCCAGTAACAAGATTACCCGTAACTCTTTACAATGATAAGCGAACCCATCTACTCATGGATATCAGCAAAATCAAGCTAGTATACTACTCCCCGACGGGGACAGGCAAGAGAACAGTCGAGGCTATCGGGAAGGGAATGGGGCTCAACTACG
>JAUWLH010000041.1 GCA_030613835.1 Candidatus Bathyarchaeota archaeon
CCCACTCGTTGACCCGGCCTTGCTCCTCGTGTGCGCTTACAGCATCAGGAGGCTTCCATTTACAACCCGAAGTGTCGGCGCAGGTCTCCAGCAGGTTGATAAGAGCCTTGAGGAGCGCAGTATGAACCTGGGGGCTGACAGGTCAACCACGTTTTTCAGGATAGTGCTGCCCCTGATAATCGGACACATGATCAACGGAGCAATCCTTGGCTTCGTGTACAGCATGAGCGAGGTCAGCGCGAGCATCACGCTGGGGGCACTCAGGGAGGACCGTGTTCCCATCACATTCTTCATCAGTCAGATAGTGTACGGCGCTGCGGCGACGGGCTCGGTTAGCATAGGCGCGGCGCTGTGCGTTTTGTTGATGGCGGTTCAGATAGCCGCCATGGCTGTCTCGAACTATATCCTGAAACAGAAATCATCATTCCTAGGAATATAATCAAAATGGTAAAAGTAACACTGGAAAACGTGACGAAGCGCTTCGGAGACATAATCGCTGCTGACGACATGAACCTGACAATCAACGACGGGGAGTTCTTCACATTCCTGGGCCCCAGCGGCTGCGGGAAGACGACATCGATGCGGATGATAGCTGGCCTTGAGTTCCCAACATCAGGCAAAATCTACTACGATGACAAGGATGTAACCCAAGAGCCCAGCTTCAAGCGCAACACGGGAATGGTGTTCCAGAACTATGCGCTGTGGCCCCACATGAAAGTGGACGAGAACGTCGCCTACGGTCTTGAGGTCAGGAAGATCCCCCAGGATGAGGTCTCCAAGATTGTCGAGGATGTCCTGCAACTGGTCGGGCTGGGGGGTATGGGGGATAGGTTCCCGAACCAGCTCAGCGGAGGGCAGCAGCAGAGGGTGGCCCTCGCAAGAGTCCTGGTCATCGCGCCTGATATCCTGCTTCTAGACGAGCCTTTGAGCAACCTGGACGCCAAGCTCAGGGTCGAGATGAGGGAGGAGATCAAGAGCATCCAGCGCAATCTGGGCATCACCACAATCTATGTCACCCACGACCAGGAGGAGGCCATGGCGGTCAGTGACAGGATCGCGATACAGGATCATGGCAGGATAGTACAGGTGGGAACGCCCAAGGAGATCTATGATAGACCCGAGAACCTGTTCATCGCTACATTCATCGGTAAAGGTGCCCTCATTGAGGGGATGGTGGAGGAGGTCGGTGAGATCGTCAAGGTGAACATCGGGGGCTCGATTCTGGAGGGCGTGAACACTGGCAAAACTCGCTTGGAGAAGGTGCAGCAGGTGGCCTGTGTCATCAGGCCCGAGAGTTTTTTCCTCGAAGAGCTTGATGAGCCGTGCAATAAACTGGAGGGGACCATTGAGTGGAGCGCCTTCGTTGGCCCGACCATTGAGGTGAAGATAATTATAGGCAGTTCAAGCTTTATGATCGATGCCCCCCCCGATATGGATTATATTCAGGGAGAGAAATTGACGGTCTATGTCCCGAAGACCAAGACCATCGTCCTCCCGTGCCACGAGTGACATTCTCTACTTGCGCTGCTGAAGACGTTCCTAAACAGTACTCCGCGGAACCTGTACCACAAACTCTGTTTATGAAGGTTGTAGAAGAAAAGGAGGGTTTACTTTCCCTGTGTGCCGCTGAAATAGTCAAGGGGCCTCTGGCCTGTCATCCTTGACTCTTTTATGAGGAAATCCCTCATCTCATCAGCGTCCGTGAAGATACGGGTCGCGTACCACTCGAAGAATGGGCTAGGCTCGTAAGGGTAGTATGCGTAGACCAGCTTCGCCAGTCCCTTGGCGTACACCATCTCACACATGACCCCAGCGCTGATGCTCTTCCTGGGATGGTAGACCACGACGAGGTCGCTGTTCTCGATAATCTTGTAGTCACTGTCAATGATCTGAAACCTCAGGTTCTTGATAGCGGTCTCCACCTCCTTGATATCGAACTCAGCCTCCATTGGGCCCGTCTTGTATGTCATGTGGAAGGTGAATGTATCAGGCATCTCCTGACCCGCGTCAATGGTCTCATTTATGGCGTCCCTCCACTGTTCCACAATGTCCCAGTCCTTGATGAGGTAAGGGTCAAAGATGACATAGTACTCGGATAGACTGTCCTGGAACTTTGTTATCTTCTTGAAAAAATCGGCACCCTCCCCCGTTATTGGGTGGCTCAGGTAAACCGTCTCCTTACTTGGCTTGTATATGAGGTCCCTAATGATCTCCCGGTCGTTCTCGTAGGCCACCAGCTGGATGTTCCGTTTGGGGATGAAGCTCTCCGCCAACTTGTAGACGCTGTTGACCTCCTCCCTCCTCCAGTTGGCTATCTCGCCCAGTGTGTACTTGTGGTCCTGCCACTGGACGTCATTGGCGAGCCTGTCCCTGACTCGGACGATGTCGTCGAACAGGATGATGAACATATCGGGATTCAGTACCTGGACGTCGTCCTCTGTTAGCCCCTCAAACCTGTTTCCTTTCCACTCGAAGTGAACCGGGGTACTTATTATATGGACTCCCCCTTCGGCGTTTATCCTATTGATTATCTTTTCCAGGGCCTTGAGCCTGTATTGCTCCATCTTTTTGGGTTGGCTGTCATAGAAATCTAGGATGTTGATCTTTGTGAGGTTTGTGTTGTCGAGGGCGGCCTCCTCGACGATGTACTGGAAAAGGTGGTGGTATCCAAAGGCCGAGATTTCCTTGAGGTCCCTTAGCATATCGTCCCTGCCGTTTCCCGGCGGGCCTGTGCATATGATAACCCTCTTCTGAGTAGACATGGTATTTCTCTACGTGCAAAGGCTTAAAAGTTCAACGTAATTTGCCTCAAACATGCAATACCTCTCGGCGCATGAGATGGCCTTGGTGGACGAGTATGCGGTTAAAGAGTTCAATATCGATATCCTCCAGATGATGGAGCACGCCGGGTGGAACCTGGCGAGGTTGGTCATGCCATACGTCAAACCAGATTCAACGGTTATCGTACTGGCCGGGAAGGGTAACAACGGTGGCGGTGGGGTGTGCGCCGCTAGGCATTTGAGGAACAGGGGTCTTGACGTGCAGGTCCTGCTGTCTCAGGAAAAGGGGAACGGGGAAATGGTCATGCACCACCTCAAGACCCTGGATGCTATGGATGTCCCTGTTGAGGTTTGGGATGGGGAGTTCCCTGAAACAAACTCCAATGATGTTATCGTAGATGCCCTCCTTGGGTACAATATCAATGGCGATCCGAGGGAGCCAATAGCAGGGATCATCCGTGGGGCGAATGACTCGGGACGGCTGATTGTGTCCCTTGATATCCCCTCTGGTCTGGACCCTGATACCGGGGAGCCTGGTAATCCGTGCATCAGGGCTAACTCAACCCTCACCTTGGCCCTCCCTAAGAAGGGATTCCTTTCGGAGGTGTCAAGAGAGTTCGTCGGCTGGCTGTATCTCAGCGATATCGGGATTCCGTCTAAGCTCTACGCCAGGCTAGGGTGGGATGTTGGGAACCTGTTTAAGGATGAAAAACTCGTGAGAATCAATTAAATGTCACATTTTTTTAAGGTGTAGCATTGGGCTGTCGAATAACGAGTGAAAAAAAAAGAGTTAGACGTCGCCGTTCTGCTCGATCTTGGTGTCCTCGTATGGGGCCGCTACGCGCCTGTAGAACTCCATCTTGATGCACTCTAGGACGCCGACCGCCTTGTTGATGTGGTAGTAGCGGAGCGGGTAGATGCCCTTGATGATCCTGGTTACCACGTAGTTTAGGTGGCCGTCTATGGCCTCCGGTGGGTTTGCTTTTAGCAAGTCAATGAGCTGCTCCAGCACCTCCTCGTACTGGGGCCTGTCTTCCTGTACTATGTACGGCATGGGTTATGGTTCTCGGTGGGATGTATAGGGTTTACTCAATCTTCAGCTCTTGACGGCACGTTTGACATGAAGGTCATAAAGTAAAGATGGAGATGAATGGGATCTACGCCAAGACCCTAGATACCTCGAACCTGCTTTTTTTAATTTTCTACGAGGCTTTACTGAGAACGGATCGGGTTTCCTCAGGGAAATCATGTAAAAGTTTCCTGAACACGGTCTCCGCTATGTAATATTTGAACCCTTCCTCGTTGTAGTTTGGCTTATAGATTCGCCTGTGACCACCCTTACCGGTTATTTCACGGTACCCCAGGATGCCGTCATCCACTAGCGCGTTCAGCGAGTTGATGATGCTGGCCCTGCTGATGGACCCTCCATCCAGCGCCTCGTTAACTGCCTCATAGACATACCTTGAACTCTTTCCCTCCGGGTTGGCCCATAGATACCTCATGGCTAGAATCTGGTAGGGCTTCAAAACAGCCCTGAACTCGGTTTCACCCAAATCTATTTTCAATGGCACGTGGTTTTCCTCGTACTTGATACTTTTCTCCTTTGATGAATCCTGTACTCACACACAAACATACAACTGGAGATTAAACTTTAGTATAAAGTGTAGTTTATATATGGTTCGTTATTAAACCGAGAGTAGATATTTTAATAAATATATTTAGGAGACCTTAAGCTCGTGTCGGATTAACTCGTCTCCCTCTTCGTCGAACCAAAAAACGCCTGTCACTTTTTTTCCTTCAAGGAGATAAGGAAGCCAGTATATGTCATCTTCCCACATATTATCATACGGAATATCATTGAAATCAAACCATCTGAGCTCTCCCTCATCATTCGGAGCAAGCTCCCCGGTGAACTCAATAACTCTGAAAATAAATGTAGTCCAGTCAGGCATGGTTTTTTCGCCGAAATAGAAATCAATATTCCCTAGCAACACTGGATTATTAATTGATAGTCCCGTCTCCTCCCATACCTCCCGAATAACTCCTTCTTCCGGAGTCTCACCGGGCTTAATCTTGCCGCCTGGACCGTTCCACTTACCCTCTCCAAACCTACCGACAGACTTCATTTGAAGAAGCAGTTTACCCTCTTTGATTATCTCACATATTGTTGCTGTTATCAAACTCTAATCCTCTATTATCGGAGAGTGAACTTGAGTTTTACTGATAATTATTACATGTATTGTTTGTGTTCATGTACAGTATTTTTGCAGATATTCCTCGTATCCCTTCCTTGTAATGTTCTTTTTTTGATCGCATGATGCATTTTAATGTGAATTTATTGATAGGGTTTCAGCGCGCGCGACGCGATCGACAAGATTTGTACATAATTTTTTCGGTGGGTAGTACAAATCTACCCCCGATAATAATTTCCTCAGGTGCGAGTTGTTTGTGTCTTTTTCTCGTATTCTTTTACCCTTTCGACCAATTCATGGCCATCGGGGACGCTGTTATTATCACAATAACTATCCCAGATGGCTCCCCAGGGCATCGATTTCAGCTCCTCTAACAGTGCCAGTCTCCTGAAATAATCTCCCTCGGACTCGTATCCCTTCAACAGCTTCACGGGCTCCAGTAACGCGTACAATAACGCTTTCTGGGTTGCCCTGATGCCGGTCACCCACGCTCCTACCCTGTTGATGCTAGCATCAAAGTAATCGAGTCCGATATACACCTTGTCCAAGATACCGCCGCGAACAATCTCATGGAATAGATCCTGGACTTGTTCATTCAGGACCACGACGTGGTCGCTGTCCCACCTCACGCCCCTGCTCACGTGAAGCATAATCCCAGAGACAAAAGGTTGAATTGCAGAGACTTTGTCAGCGACGGACTCAGTAGGATGGTAATGACCCAAGTCTAAACACGGCATCAAGCCATTGGAGACCGCGTATCCCAGGTAGAAATCATGGCTACCCACCACGAAGGACTCGCTCCCCAGCCCAAAGAGCTTGGACTCGACCGAGTCCAGAAGATGCCCCCGCGGGTATTCCACCGAATAGATCTCGTCCAGCGACTCCCTCAGCAGCCCTCGGTAACCCGATTTGTCTACCGTTGTATCCTTCATGCCATCGGGCACCCACAGGTTATGAACACATGGGATCCCAAGCCTTCTCCCTATCTCGGCTGAGACCTCTCTACACCGCTTCACGTGCTCCACCCAGAACCCCCTGACCCCCGGGTCCTTGCTGCTCAGCGTGAAACCCGAGTCCGCCTTACTATGGGCGAACATCGTCGCGTTGAAATCCAATCCAACTCCATTCTCCCTCGCCCAGTCAACCCACGACTCGAAGTGATCGAACTCGATCCCATCCCTGTCCACTGTCTCCTCCCCGAAATCACCATACATCGCGTGGAGACTGACTTTATGCCTACCCGGGACCATGTCGAGCACTTTCTCTAGGTCCAACCTGAGCTCATCGATGTTTCTCGCCCTACCTGGGTAGTTACCGGTCGCCTGTAACCCGCCCCTGGAGACCCCCTTCTCGATGTTCTCGAACCCCGTTACGTCGTCGCCTTGCCAGCAATGGATACTGATAGGTGTCTTCTCTAGAGCGTCCATGGCAGCTTCTACGTCCACACCCAGTTTACCGTACCTTTCCTTAGCCAGCATGTAAGCAGAATCAATACGCCCCATAGTAACAGATGGACCTGAGGTAGTATATGGTGCTAGCCATTACCTTGACGGCATCCGCGCTGAGAAATCTGGTAGAGAAGTGACTGTAACAAAAAAGAAAAAAAATGGGCTACCTGGTGGTGTGATGGAAGGCTAGAACCTTCTTGGAAAAGTCCCTAGGCGGCCTGAACATTGTGAACAGCTCCATCCTGTCCTGGTCCCTAAGCCTCTCGTAGATCAGGGTCCATGCGCAGTCCTCCTCGTATCCACCCACCTCACACTTGCCATCCACGGTACCGCCACAGGGCCCGTTAAGAAGCCCCTTGGCGCATCTGGTTATTGGGCAGACCCCGCCGGTCTCGTCCAGGATGCAGTCCCCGCAGGCGTAGCACCTGTTATGGAATATACCGAAACGCTCGGTCTCCCCCATGAACAGGGTATCGCTTGCTGGTAACACGATCTTGTCCGTGTAATCGTTGATAGCTTGGACCCCGATACCGCAGGACATGACCAGGACCGCGTCGGCGTCCTTGATCAGCTCCCTATACTCCTTTAGGTCCCTCCTGTTTAGCCTCTTGTCACAGGGTTCCTCCACTATCTGGAAGCCCACTACGCGGTTCCCTAGCCTCTCCACCATCTCCTTGACCTGCTCCTCCCCGCCGGACATGCACTTTGTAGCGCATGTCCCGCACCCCACCACGAACAGCTTGGGGAACGGCGCGATCATCTTGTCGATGGCTTCTACTGGTTTCTGTTTAGTTATTATCATTCATCATTCACCTCATAAGTTCTCCAGCAGCGGCTCAAGGATGCGCTCGTAAAGAACCGCCATTACGTGAATCCCCGCCGCATTTGTAGTCTGCTTAATCTCCTTGATGAAGGGCCCGAAGAAATCCAGGTTGACCTCGTCGTACTTCTCCTTCCTCCTAGCCTTGTCGGGCTCCGCCTTGGCCTTCTTCATGTCCGCCAAAAGGTCCGGTGGAACCGATACCCCAGGTATGAACTTGTCGAAGAAGTCAGCAATACCGTAGCCCTTCAGCGGGAACACCCCCACCAGCACCGGGCACTTGTACTTGTCCATCTCCTTCAGGAACTCCTTGGTCTTCTCTATATCAAACATGGTCTGGGTCTGGATGAAATCCGCCCCCAGTTTGGTCTTCCTACCCACCTTCAACACCTCGGGCATCAACGGCTTCGCGTTCGGGTTCGCCGCTATACCAACGTTGATCTCGATCTTGCCGTGGATCTCATTACCAGCCAGGTCCACTCCCTCGTCGATCATCTTGTGAAGCAGGTACGTGAACTGGGCCGAGTCAAGGTCATAGACCGACGCTGCCTGCTTGTTGTCACCAAGAACCGTGTGGTCCCCCGAGAGGGTCAGTATGTTCTTTATCCCCAGGTACTGGGCAGCCAGCACATCCGAAACGATGGCCAGCCTGTTCCTGTCCCTGATGGTCATCTGGTAAACCGTCTCAAGGCCCACCTCTTCTTGAACCTTCCACGACGGGATGAGCGAGTTCATGTATGCATAAGCCAGAGGGTTGTCAGTCACGTTGGCAGCCACGACGTATGGCTTCATGGCTCTAGCGCTTTCGAGCACCTCATCGAGGCTAGTAACCTTCTCAGGCTCAAGCTCACCAGTCAAAACAAACTTCCCAGCCCTCAGATCCTTCACCAAATTGCTGAATGCCGGACGACTTGTAGTCATTTTAAAATCTCCGGGTCTACTAAGATAAAGCTGATTTTAAGTTTATGCAACATTAAATTTAACGTAATTTAATACATACTCTAATTATAGCATATATTATAAAGTTCAACACCCCTAATCTCAATTTGTAGGAAATTGGACAACGTTGTCAAAAAAAGACCTTAATATTAAGATAGACGAGTTGGAGTCCTCTTTTGGAACAATCAAAGGACTAGAGATTCAGATCGGACGAGTTACAGACGAGGAGTGGGAGGAACCCATGGGGCCCACCCCTTTTCCGTCAGTCGGCACTCTCCGAGAATGGGACAAGAAGCTACTTAACAGGTACAAACCGTTCTACATGCCCTTATGTGACCTATGTTGCTTATGCACCTATGGCAAATGCGACCTCACAGGAGACAAGAAAGGAGCATGTGGTATAGACCAAAAGGCACAGCAGTCCCGAATCGTGTTACTAGCCTGTTGTATAGGCGCCTCAACGCATACAGCACACGCCAGACATATGCTAAACCATCTGCTGGAAGAATTTGGTAAGGACTACCTTCTCGACGTAGCGTTGAACACTAACGTCGAGGCGCCTCATGTACGCCTAGTCTGTGGCTACAAGCCTAAGACAATAGGAGACCTTGAGGAAGCGTTAGACTATGTAGAGACTCAACTTGTTCAACTCACGGCCGCCGCGCACACAGGACAAGAAGGAGATAATATTGACTTTGAGTCCAAAGCATTCCACGCCGGGATGCTTGATCACGTCGCAATGGAGATAGCCGATATCTCCCAGATTTCAACACTAAATTTCCCAAAAGGAGTATCCGAGGCCCCTATGGCTCAGATGGGGTTCGGCTCTATAGACACTAAAAAAGCCGTGATAATGTGTATAGGGCATAACGTGCTTCCAAGCGTGGATATCATTGACTACCTAATGGAGCACGACCTATTTGACAAGGTGGAGATAGGTGGTTTGTGCTGCACAGCACTCGATAACTCAAGGTACGATAATCGTGCCAAGATCTTGGGACCAATCTCATGGCAGCTACGTTACGTCCGTTCAGGGATACCCGACCTTGTTGTAATCGACGAACAGTGCATACGCCTCGATATTGTCGAGGAAGCCGAGAAGATTGGTGCACCAGTCATCGCTACTAGCGAGAAAAGCATGATGGGGCTCCCAGATCGCACCAACGATGACGCTGATGCAATCGTAGCTGACCTCGTCTCGGGGCGTCAGAAAGGTGTGGTGATTCTTGATCGTAGTAAGGTGGGGGAGGTCGTGGTTAAGACCGTGATGGCTGTCTCGCCAAAACGTAAAGAGTTCAAGGATCCATCAAAAGAGAAACTGCTTGAAAACATAGAAAAGTGCCGTGGATGCTTAGAGTGCGTCAGGGCATGCCCCCAAAGCCTACCCATCATGGATGCGGTTAAGGCAGGCGCGGAAGGCGACCTTTCCCTACTCAGTGAGTTACAGCCATTGTGCGTCGGCTGTGGTAGATGTGAGAGCGCGTGCCCAGAGGATCTATCAATCATCAGTTACATATACGCAGCGTATTCCGATCAGTGCAAGGACGAGTGCTTCCAAGTAAGGGTTGGAAGCGGAGCCATAACAGACGTGGAGATCAGGGAGGTTGGCCGTGGGAGCGGCTTCGGAGAGAGCCCTGGTATTTTAGCCCTCGTTGGCTGCGCAAACTACCCACAGGGAGGAGGCGAGGTAGCGAAGATTGCTGAAGAGTTCCTCAAACGCAGGTTCATAGTACTCGCAACCGGCTGCTCAGCCATGGACCTGGCGACGACCCTCAACGAGGAAGGACAGAGTCTCTATGAACAATACCCAGGTGTCTTCGATGCAGGTGGACTGTTGAACGTCGGAAGCTGTGTATCCAACGCTCACATTACGGGCGCAACAATCAAAATCGCCAACATCTTCGCAAAGCGTCCCCTACGGGCGAACTATGAGGAGATAGCTGACTATGTCTACAATCGCGTCGGTGCTGTAGGGATCGCTTGGGGCGCAATGAGTCAGAAGGCCGCGAGCATTGCTGCTGGCTGCTGGCG